>CAZMDX010000662.1:0-2764 GCA_964564805.1 uncultured Pseudoalteromonas sp.
ATTAAAAATTAACAAGACATCCATGTTAATTAATAGCAATGCAACCTAAAGCTCTCTGTAATTTTACATATACACCCATTGTAAACTCCAAGTTTATCGGGGACACCATGAACTACATGAATAACTTAGACAGATAATATTCTCTGTTGGCAAAGCCGACTAGGAAAATCAATAACACTGACCCTATCGATTCGACTTTTTCGCCACAATATAATACGTCAATATATTGAGAACAAGTCGGGCCATATTTTGACTCATATTGATAGCTAGACTCATAGCCAATGACATTCTCAACAAGCGGATCAAAGTTCAAATCATCAGTTCCATAAAAATAAAACTGTCTCATTTCATTAGTTGTAACACCCAGTAAATCCAATAGGCAATTTATGATGTGTTCGTCAATGATGTGTTCGTCAATGTTATCTTTGTGGTCGCACAGAGCATCGAATTCATCGTCGTAACTCAGTCCATTATCTCGCGCAACTTTAAGGAGAACAAATAACCAGAACAGTTTTGAGTACGAGTGAAAAAGTTAAGTTACCGTCAGGCATTCGAAACAATAATAATGAGGAGTATCTACAATTGGGGTAAACCCTAGTTTTGAATAAAACGCTGTGGCTTCATCCATGTATTTGACTGGCAATGCAGCATGACTAAGATTAACTAAACCTCCTTGTGCGCCTAATGCTTTAGATATAGAACAAATATAAAAATTTTGACCGAAGGCCAGCGAGTATTTGTCTCGGAAAGTTTACTGACGGCAAAGTGCATTTGTTATTTCCGTGTTATACACTTTCGAAGTTGCTCTAACCTGTCTACCATTTTTTGAGCATCGCCTAAAGCTTTAGTATGCATTGTCCATTTTTCTTTACCAGCATGCTTAATTTCGCGCTCAGTCGAAAGCTCAAGTTTTAGCTTGCGACATGAAATACCAAAAATATTTGTCCATTTCATTATCTAATGCTAATTCAGCTAAGCCTGTTGTATTACTAAACCTAATATCTATGAGCCTTGCCGATTCGACATTGTAAGAACAAAAAAGCAGATAGCGTTTCTTTCATAATTTTTTACGAACGCATAAAACCCAAGGTAAGACCAAACACTATTACTACTGCCGGACAAACTAGTTTGCGCGCTAACTCCCCAAGAGATATACCGCCTAACTAAGTGGCAAATAATAGTGGATTTAAATAAGCAATAACCAACTGTTATTTATCCTTTTTAGTGTTCTGTTATCAATACTTTACCAATACATGTCACTAACAAATCACGAATTTATATTATTTTAATATCAAATAAGTCTTGTTATCATTTGCAATACAATTTAATGTTATAATATAACATTACATAAAAACAGAGAATTTTACTATGAAAGAAAATATCCATCCAAAGTATCAACAAGTTGCTTTTCACGACACTTCTGTCGATAAATATTTTGTCGTTGGTTCAACATTGACTACCAATAAAACCGTTGAGTTAGATGGAGTCATTTATCCTTATTATTCCATAGAAGTTTCTAGTGAATCACATCCATATTATACCGGTAAGCAAAATATCAATACTCGGGATGGCCGTGTTGCGAAATTTAATAATCAGTTCAGAAAGTTAAAGTCTAAGGAAAACAAATGAAAGTTTTGAGTTCATTAAAAAGCGCTAAAAAACGCCACCCGGACTGCAAAATTGTAAAACGTAAAGGTAAAAATTATGTAATTTGCAAAACGAACCCAAGATTTAAAGCTAGGCAAAGGTAAAATCAATTTAGTCAATCACGTCGAAAAAGGTGTTTGATTTTTGGATAATTAAAAATCAAACACCTTGTCCTACTCTTAGCTGGATTAACTTATAAGCCTCCAACCCTCTGATATTATTGACGCTTCACTAAAAGGCAAATTATTGTTGGCTAACAATAAACGACGAAGGAGCAAAAACTAACTTTTTATTTGTTCTGCTTGAGTGATTTGTAAGCCTATTAACGCCTTTTTAAATAGGCGCTGATATAAGTTCCTTCGTGTGGATCCAAGTTAATTTTGGCTATGCTTAAATCTTCACTGAATTTGACATAAACGGTTGTTTTCTGCCTCAAATAAGCGTCGAAAGTGCCATTGCAGTTAGACTTGTGATTATAGTCTATTACTTCATAAGACCATTAAAAAAACCCTCTAATATCGATTGGAGTTAAGGCATTATTATTTATTGTCATTTCAGGTGAGCTTAAAAATTTTAACGTACCGTCATCTTTAAATTCGTATGTTTTATCCCACCAGTCAGCGACTAAATTCCAGACACCTATTTATATAGGTAATATCTACTTTTCTATAGAAGCACATGAAGTAAGCAATAAACTTAAAAAGAGTAAATATTTCAATGATGCATCCTTGGCATATAACTGTGTATCACCCTTACGTATCGATAAACCCTAAACGGAAATTTAGTTCTCATGCTTAGCCAAATTATTTTAATCAATATTTTTAATAATTTAGTATCAGTTTATCTAGTACTCAATCACAGATGTGTTCAAACAAAGCGAAAAATTCGTATATCGAAAATGAACCTAGCGCAGTATGTCAATATCCATTACGAATTATCATATATATTAAGCAGTTAGCTTTTTTTTGAAAATAAACTATGAACTGGGTAAAAAGAATACCGCGCCATTAATTGGTAAATACGTTAAAAACCATTGATGCTAATCGTATTTAAAAAACTAGATTTATAATGTCCACTATCAGGAAATATAAGGTAAGTTTCTTTTAAGCTTAATCAT
>CAZMDX010000663.1:0-8759 GCA_964564805.1 uncultured Pseudoalteromonas sp.
AAAACCATCGCCTTCGAGCTGGTTAAGCAGACGATGGATACTAGGCTTAGGAATATTTAGCTGGCAAGCCAAGTCGGCTGGCGACATAGGTCGTTCAGCCTTACAAACTGCTTCAACAATCTGCATCACTCGGCTCACTGCAGAGCCTTTTTCTCTTGTACTCATGTGTTTGATTTAGCTCATAGTTGGCATAGAAAACAGTGCACCCTCTCGAACACCAGCCGAGGGCCAACGTTGAGTGATGGTTTTACGCTTGGTATAGAAACGTACTGCATCTGGCCCATAAGCATGTAAATCACCAAACAACGAACGTTTCCAGCCACCAAAGCTATGATAGGCCACGGGCACGGGTAGAGGTATATTGATGCCAACCATACCCACCTGAATATTGTCAGAGAAGTAACGTGCTGCTTCACCGTCACGGGTAAAGATACACGTGCCATTGCCGTATTCATGGTTGTTAATTAAGTCCATAGCAGCTTGCATGGTATCCACACGAACCACCTGTAATACAGGGCCAAATATTTCAGCTTTGTAACTGTCCATCTCAGGGGTCACTTCGTCAATAAGTGTGCCACCAACATAGAATCCGTCTTCATAACCACTAATGCTTGGGTTACGGCCATCGACTACAATGTTAGCCCCTTGCTGCTCGGCACTGTCAATGAAGCCAAATACTTTGTGCTGATGCTGCTTTGTGATAACTGGACCAAAGTCATTATCAGCGTCATGACAGGGGCCAATTTTTAATGATTTCATGGCTTCTTGCATTTTGCTAACCAATAAATCTGCGGCTGTGTCACCCACTGTAACAGCAACTGATAAAGCCATACACCGTTCTCCCGATGAGCCAAAAGCAGCGCCCAGTAACTGAGCGACAGCATTGTCCATATCAGCATCTGGCATAACAATAGCGTGGTTTTTTGCACCACCTAGTGCTTGACAACGTTTACCATTGGTACTGGCTGTGGTGTAGATATATTCTGCAATTGGGGTAGATCCTACAAAACTCACTGCCTTGATACGCTCATCGTTAAGTAGGGTATCAACAGCTTCTTTGTCACCATTAACCACATTCATTACACCATCGGGCAGACCCGCTTCTTTTAGTAATGATGCAATCAGTAAGGTTGAGCTAGGATCGCGTTCAGAGGGCTTCAAAATAAAACAGTTGCCGCAAACTATTGCCATAGGATACATCCACAAGGGAACCATCGCAGGAAAGTTAAACGGGGTAATACCGGCCACAACACCCAGTGGTTGAAATTCACTCCATGAGTCAACATTTTGTGCCACATTTTTGCTGTGCTCACCTTTTAATAATTCTGGTGCACCGCAAGCGTACTCGACATTCTCAATGCCACGTTGTAACTCACCAGCGGCATCATGGGTTATTTTTCCATGCTCTTCACCAATAAGTGCAACGATTTTCTCAGCATTTTTCTCAAGTAAATCTTTAAATTTAAACATGACTCGGGCACGTTTAATTGGTGGTGTGTTGCGCCATGCAGGAAAAGCCGCTTGAGCTGCTGAAATGGCCTGTTCAACGGTGGTTTTTGATGCAAGAGCGACTTGCTTACTTACTGCACCCGACGACGGGTTGTAAACATCCTGAGTACGCTCACCTTCGTTGGTCATCTGACCGTTAATTAAATGTCCTACTATTGTCATTATATTGTCCTCAAAAAATTTGTTTTACCAGAGTTTACGATAGATTTGTATAATCTCATCAACATTAGGTACACGTGGATTATTTCCTGGTGAGCCGGAGGCCAATGCCTGTTCAGCCATCACCTGAAGGTTGTTAAAAAAGTGTTCGCGATCAATACCAAACTGTTCAGGAGTCGGTACTTGGAGTTCCTTATTAATAGCATAGAGTTCGTCCATTAGTTTGTTATTGGCAACGTCATCATTATCTGTTTCACTGGCGACACCCATCGCTCTGGCACAGTCTGCATAACGTTCTGCTGCTGAAGGAATACTGTATTCGGTTACTATCGGCAGTAACATGGCATTAGAAAGACCATGAGGCACGTGATAGAAAGCACCTATAGGACGGGACATACCATGCACCAATGCAACAGAAGCATTGGAAAAGGCAACTCCCGCCAAAGTTGCGCCAAGCATCATCTCTTCTCGGGCTTTTTGATTGCTGCCATCTTGGAAAGATTTACGCAGATTGGGAGCAATAAGCTTCATTGCGGCAATTGCCTGACTGTCGCTGTAAAGGCTGGCTTTTTTACTGACATAAGCTTCTATTGCATGGGTTAGCGCATCAATACCTGTATCAGCTGTGGTGCGGGCTGGCAAACTTAGGGTCAGACTATAATCCACAAGAGCAGCAGTGGGCATAAAACCAATGCCAACGCAGAGCATTTTTTCATCATTGGTTTCATCAGTAATAATGGTGACTTTAGTACATTCAGAACCTGTGCCCGCTGTTGTGGGAATAGCAATAATCGGCAGCCCTGGCTCGTTGACTATGCGAGGAAATTTATAGTCGCGCATTACACCGCCGTACTTACCTAAAATGGCAATAGCTTTGGCGCTATCGATGGGACTGCCGCCGCCAATAGCAATGATGCTGTCATAGTTACCGTCGCGGACTTTATCCACCCCTGCTTGAATCGAACTCACGGTTGGTTCTGGTACAGTATCTTGAAATATATCTGAGTGAATAGAAACCGTATTAAGACTTTCTTGAAGGCGGGCTACATAACCAAGCTTGACCATCATCGGATCAGTCACGATTAATGGCCGCTTGCATCCAAGGTTTTTGAGAATATTGCCAGCTTCTTTACTGGCACCATCGCCCACTTGTAAAATGCGCGGTAGGATTATTTGTGTTGACATAGTCACTCCTCAATTTTAGACATTCGTTGATTAAGCGTGGGGATTTTGCCACTGCTAGCATAGGGACTCATAACTGTCGAAGTGCAAAAGCCACAACTATCATTACCGAGATAATAGTCATAATTGGGTAAGTGCCACTTAAAAAGCTACTTTACATTGCTGACACCGACTAAAAATTCCGTCTAGCTAGTTGTAATTTATATGCTTAAAACGATACAAAACATATTGTTATTCATATTAAAGCTGAGTGCAAGCCTTAAATGTTGTCTGTTTTATGAACATGCTTCATTTAACTAATAAAAAACCATAGCCTGTAATCAATCCGTTGAAGCCAATCAATGATCTAATCAGTGCGCCGGCCGAGTTTGATCTGCATAGTATCTAAAAATAAGCCATCAAGGGCCCATGTTCTGCTTAATAAGGTAAGTATACCGCCAAGAATCCGAGATGTGTGATCTGCATCGAAAAGTGCGAGTTAAGCATGGATTCAGAAAACTATTGGTCGAGTACTGAGCTACGAAGTCCATATTTAAGCTGGCTAAAGGCTAAGGTGATGGTGAAGACAAAGTGGAGGGTAAATTAGCGCGGATACTAGAGGGTAAAGTGAATAATCAATAAAGCATCACAAACGGCAGTGCTAGTTATTAGTTGACGCTTCGCAGTTTTGTATATTGTGCATATAATTTACAAGTCACTCAGTCTACAGGTCAAAATTATGTGTCCCGAAAAGGATGCTCTGCACAGCGGATTTTGTCTTTATCTTGAGTCTTTTTCCATCGATTTCATACCTAATGAAAATATGCTTATACTGTAATAAGTCATCATGTTTATGTGGATGTTAAATTCTTCGTAATTTGGAATATAGCAAAGTAGTTGAACATTAACACCGCTTACATAATTGTTCTTTATGAGCTTAAATGTTGATCAGGTATAAAATGTTAAGCCAATGCAAGCAGCTAATCTCAGAAGGCTTCGCATTACTGGCCAGACAAAAGTTTGTCTTTTTCTAGCCAGCGGTTGTTCAACCAAGTTTCAATGTTATCAATTTTTGCAAGACTGTAATGCTCAAGGGTAATAGTGATCTTTGCTGGGTTAGCACGAAGACAATTCCAAATATGGACATTTTTTTGGTGATAATCGATGGTTATATCAACTAAACTAATGTCTGCGTTTGCATGTTGCTTAATCATTTTTAAACCACCTATTTTGGGTTTTAGCAGGTGGAGATAGGGAACTTTTTGATTTACTCTTTTCGCTTCAGAGAAGCGGGTCCCTTCTGGAAAAATTAGCAGCGCGCCAGTTCCATTACCATGGCCTTTTGATGCCTTTTGAATAATTGAAAAATCACTCTCGGCTAAACTATTTTTCTTGCCACGGCGCAATCTTGGAAAATTTAGCACCATGCATATCCAACCGATAACAGGTATCCAAACGATTTCCCGTTTAACTAAAAATTTTATAATGGGCCCATTACCACAAACGACATGCTGTACCAGTGGGATGTCGAACCAAGATTGGTGATTACAAATTACCACAGGCGTTTGGTGAGTATTCATTTTACCTTTGATCACCAACTCAATGCCCAATACCCTCTGCATCCAAAATGTATCTAACGTTACTGCAATATGATAAATGCGATCTGCCATAAAGGTGCAGCATCGAGAAACAGCAGGCAAAGGTATCAGCCAGCTGATTATTGAAATAGGAAGCAATAAAGCAAAGCCAAGTAAAAGGTTAGTTGTTACCCACACTGATGACAAAAAGCTTATTAGATTTTTCATAATAATTTTTTTAATAAGTTTAAATACAACTTATTTAACTCCAGATTCTATCAATACCAACAATAAGTAAACCAAGACCCACTGTCCAAATCCCACAAGCCAGCACATCGAATGCTGAGTATCTCAAACGTGTCATACCGCTAACACCAGTTAACAGAGGAACGATACTGCGGATCGCTGTGATGAGTCGGCCAAACAATACTGCGAAGTTGCCGTATTTTATTATTTGTTGTTCGGTTTTTTTTAAGATCTCAATTCGATTTTGTGCAAAACGGGTCTGGTAAAACTGGGGGCCCAGCCAGCGTCCCAAATAATAGCCGCTATGGTCACCAAGTACAGCTCCACAAAAAGCCAGTGTAAGAATTTGGTATAAAGTAGCAATCTGTTCGACATACAAAATTGTACAGACCGATAAAAGAATAACACCGGAGACAAAAAATCCTATTCCTACACATGATTCTAGAAAAGCTATCAAAGGAACAATTAACAAAGCATATTGTTGGTGTTTGAGTAACCACGATGTTATGAACTGTTCGATTTTATTTACCTATTTTTGATAAGATTTTTGCCATTATAGGAAAGTTTACCATGTGTTTATTTACTCAGTAGTTCGTCACCAATATTGAGGCACACTGTTGGATTAATGATACTGGGGTAAAAGCAATAACGTGTATTTCAAGTAGTTTGAAGTCTTCGGCATATATGCCATCACTGATAAGTTGTTACGTATTTTGCACTCGACGAATCATGAACGACATACCAATTTGTGTAAACGATACGATAGTCCGACCTGAAGGGCTAGTTAAATTACATGTCCCATTCATTTTCAATCTCGATTTTTACCTTAAAGTTATAAACACTCATTCGATTGTAGGTAATTATGAGGATTATGGACGGGTATATAACATAGCAACGTTGCACCGTTGATAGCTTTTCCCGTATTCGTTCATAATAGTTTTATCATGCACAAAGCCATTTTTTTCGTATAAATGAATGGCGGACTCACATTTTGCATTGGTAAGTAAAAACAGCTTTTTAATGCTTAATGACTGTGCTTCATTAAGCACATATTGCAGCAATATCTCGCCTATTTTAAGTCCTCTTGCCGATTTTAATACACCCATTTTCGTCAACTCAAAGTTGTTGTCGCCTTTGTTCCAAAATGCGCATGTGCCTACAATTCCTAATGAAGGATGGTCGGCAAACCATATTTTGCCCCCTTTATCTATAATATGGCTTTGTGGATCTTCGAGTACTTGTTTATCGATAATTTCTAATACAAACATATCGTCAATCCATTCTTTGTTTATGATTTCAAAGTGATGGGCGAGAGATGGTTTAAAAGCCCTAATGATTACTTCGGTTTGCACAGCTGCTTGTTGAACCGCTTTTAGAACTGGTTTCATCTAATTTAAACTCTTGCGGCTTTTTGCCGTCAAACTCAGTATCCGTTTGCGTGAATCTGATGGGCCATTATCAATGTTAATGATATCTACGTGTTGTAGCTCCTTACAAAACTGACTCAGTGCAGGTTGCGATAAACCCAGAAAATTCGATGCTTCAACTATTGTTAGTAACTGTTTATTACTGTCTTTTGCATCTAATAAGGCCATCAAAGGAAACCACTTGGGGTTAATGTCTATACTCAACTCTTGGAACACATCTGAGGCGTTCGCTAAAATACGTTCACTTATGCGTTTTAAACGAACGCCAAGAACTAGCTCTGCTAGTTCATTTAAGAAATCTTGTTGCACCTCATTCTCCGCTTTCAAAAGCATGATTAAATATATAAGTAATTATGTAAAATACAAGTGCCTTAGGTTTAGAGATCGTTCTTGAAATTAAATAGTGCGTTGTGTCAGTTACTGACGCATTTAATATGGGGGCAGTAACTAAAATATCGCTGAGATTGGCAGGTGCTCAAACAATTAGTGCATGCATAAAAGTTGTTAATTACAGGTAAGTAACTTTTTGACCATTCACATAGCTAGACACCAATAAAGGACTACTTATGTTTTATGGCACTAGTAGGGTAACTAAATAATACGGTTAGTTTTGCTTTAAGCCCTTTTGCATTAAAGGTAGTTCTAGCTAAATAAGTCCATTGATGAAAAGTAATGGTAATTGGGTTATTGCTATCTAACTGACCAATAATCCCGTATTTACAGGGTTTTAATGCTTGTTCTTCGGCGTAAGTACCAAACAATTTATCCCAAATTATTAGCACTCCTGCAAAGTTTTTATCTAAATAACCTTTATTAATTGCATGATGAACTCGGTGGTGCGATGGCGTATTGAATACTTTTTCAAACCAGCCTAATTTATTAACAGTTTGGGTATGTACAAAAAATTGATATGCCAAATTAAGTGCTACAACTGAAAATACAGTGATAGGGTCAAATCCCAATAATATCATTGGCATCCAAAATACCCACATGCCTGCAATGGGGTACATCAAACTTTGTCTAAATGCAGTCGAAAAGTTCATTTTTGTAGAGCTATGATGCACGATATGTGCTGCCCACAGCCAATGGATGTGGTGTGATGCTTTGTGAAACCAATAATATAAAAAATCTTGTAATATGAAGGCAACAAAAATACTTATTACTGAAATTTCTATATCAAACAATCGATACTCATAAAGCCAATAAAAAAACGGCATTAACACCAGTAGGGCAATTGCCTCTGAGCCTTGATGCATAAGTGCCAGTACAGTATTTACCAAGCTATCCTTTATATCGTAATGGTGCCTATGTTGAATAAACTCATAAATGATGAACATAAAAAATATAGGACTCAGTGCAAGTAAAATTATTTCTATTGTCATTCAGTACCACCTTTAAAATATATCGCTAATTTTTTGAATGCTTGTGGGATATCCTTTTTAATGAAATAACTCAGCATAAAATCAGGTATCCGACATGGCGCTTTCTAGTTTATGTTGCAGATAAATTCTGTTATCGGCGCACTTGAAGGCTTTGGTATATTATTGTCTATATGAAAATATATATCGCCACGATGCTCTGCAACGGTTTATCGCACAATATTTGATAGCTAATATGCTTGTTATCTGCACTAATATCTGTTCTTGAAACCTACCTCCTAGCTTCTTAACTTGCATGACATAGCCTTTTACTCCTATTATTTTACCTTCTTTTTAGGTTTTTAATAAAACAAATTGAGTAGTGAAAAATTGATATGGTTGTTCATGATCAAGTAAATTTTCTCCCACTTATAAAGAACTTGCAGTAAGACGTTGTCTTAAAATTATTGAGTCCTTTGGTACAACAACAAATAGTTGTCAGTTTCTAGTATATAAAAACATTTCATGACAGACTTGTTATTACACGACTACTTTTTAGCTTTAGGCGACAAATGAGCACACTTGCCGATCATTACTTTTCGAGTAGCCTTGATTACCTTGAGACCATGGGGCTCGATAGTCAGGCGGTTTTGTCAGCGATAAATTTTAATGAGTACAATAATAAACAATCTCAACAGCTTGCGCCTCGGATTAGCCTCAGCAGTTATAATGCACTATTGGATTATGCACAACATACTCTGAATGAACCTTTGTTTGGCTTTAAGCTTGGCCAGCAAATTCGTACTGCTGATTTCGGAGTATTGGGTTATTTAATAGAGTCGAGTAATAATTTAGCCAGCGCAATTTTAGCGCTTCTTAATTATGATAGTTTGGTGGCAGATATCGGAAAGGCGCAGTTTGAGCAGCAAGGTGATATCGCTATCATTCGATGGTTGCCCCATCCAAGCTGCAACTTTCAGGTTATATTACGTAATATAACAGCTTGGGTATGCGTAATTCGGCAATTACTCAATTCACAGCTATCGCCTAGTAATATCTATTTTACTCAGGACTTGTCTAATACTGAAAAAAATACACTCGCTAAATGGTTTAATTGTCCCATTAAAACTAACGCTCAGCATAACCAAGTTGAGTTCCCAAGTAGTTATTTAGCATTGCCTTTTAAAACCGACAACACACAAATACATAACGTACTTAAACAAATATCAGAGCAGCAATTATCGCAGTTTAAAAGTCAGCAATTATTGACTGAAAAAATCAATCACATACTAATATCAAAAAATGATTTGCACGATTGTAAT
>CAZMDX010000664.1:0-2414 GCA_964564805.1 uncultured Pseudoalteromonas sp.
CTTCTTTAATAAGCACTGTAAAATAGAAAGTTGAGCCTTCACCAAGTTTACTTTCGACCCAGATTTTCCCATTCATCAGCTCAACAAGTTGCTTGCAGATAGCTAAACCCAAACCGGTCCCACCATATTTACGAGAAATAGACTCGTCTACTTGTGCAAACGACTCAAAAAGTCCATCAATTTGATTTTGCGAGAGGCCAATCCCAGAGTCCGTGACCGAAAATTCAAGTAACAGTCCTGTCTCTACTGTTTTGTTTTTAACCGTCACCGAGACCAAACCATCATCGGTAAATTTCACCGCATTACTGAGTAAATTGATCAGTATTTGCTGAATTCGCAAACCATCGCCTTGCAAATATAACGGCACATTTCGGGCTATATGCTGAATAAGTTCAATATTTTTTTCGTGGGCTTTTATCGATTGTAAGCGAATAGACTGACTGATTACCTTATCTAACTGAAAACTGGTAAATTCTATGTCTAGCTTGCCTGCTTCAATTTTTGAAAAGTCTAAAATGTCATTAATTACGCCTAATAAAGAAACTGAGGCTTCGTCAATTTGACGTAAATTGGTGATGTCTTCAGGGTTGTCCGCAGATCTTTGCATCAATTTAGTTAAGCCAGAAATCGCATTGATGGGTGTACGAATTTCGTGACTCATACGGGCCAGAAAATCTGATTTGGCTTGAGTCGCCTTTTGAAGCTCTTGAGAATAGCGATTCAGCTGTGTTCGCTGTTTTCGAGTACGAAGTAATAAAGCGACAACTAATAACAGGGTAACTAATATTGTAAGTGTAAAAACTAGTTGGTATCGGTAATCTTGTTGCTGTAACTCATTTTCTTTTTGCAATAATTTAATGGCTTGTTCTTTTTCAAACAGGTTGAGACGAACATTGTTTAGAGCGACTAATTTTGACTGTTTCTGGTTAAAACTCTGTTTGTATAATGCGTTATATTGTTTTAAATAGCGAAGTTGTGAGCTTTCGTCACCTGTTAATTCTGTAAGCTCAATGAGTCTTTCTAATATAAGTAGAAATTGATTTTTATCTTTTTTAATAGTGTCTAAGCTAATACTTTTATTCAGCTCAGATATGGCTTTAGTTGTATCACCTTGTTGATGGTAAATATCCGTTAATAGTAATAGTCGCGGTACTTCATTGTATAAAAAATTCACTTTTCTGTCTGCTTCAATCGATTGGCTAATACTTTTTAAAGCGAGACCAAAATTGCCTTGCGCCAAGTTTAGTTCGGCAAGTAAACAATAAACAACGCCAATAAAAGGATAGTCAATTTGCTTTAATATCTTTTCTGCTAATGCAGAGTTGACTGCAGCGTCAGTCAATCTGTTTAAATTGCTTTGAGCAAATGCGATACGATAAAATGCAAGTCCCTCATGAATTTTACTGTTATATTTTTGTGCCGCAGCAAGTTGTCGGTATGAATTAACTAACATTGCTTGATAATCAATGAGCGAAAGGTAAACATTTGATATTGAACTATAGACACCAAGCACCTTTGGGCTTTGTAACTCACTGTATATAGTAAACGCCTTATTTAATGCTTCTAAAGCAGCACCATATTCTCCTATCGTATCTAGTATTGTGCCCTCAATTCGAAAGGATTCCGCTATCTGAAGTTTATTATTGGAGATTTCTGCTTTAGATCGTGCAAGTAACAATTTCTCATAGGCAGACTCTAAGTCTTGTTTTAATAAATTGGCGTATGCCCATACATTTAAAAATGCACTTTCATGGTATGTATCTGAGTGACTTAAAAAATAGTTTTTATAATACTCAATTTTTTCAGGGACAGAAGTATCATTAGTTTGAATTTGTGTTCTTAAATTCTCTAGTTGCCCGTCTAGGTTTACGTCATCCTCTGCGTAAATACAGGTTGAAAATACGGAGCAAGTCAAAAGACCGCTGAAAATAGCGGAATTTATTTGGCTTATAAATACTTTAAACATAAAAGTTTAGTAAGTGTGGACTTTGGATCCTTTTCCCGAACTTTCAAACCGTTTTATTACAGTATCCCAATCTTTATTTTTAATCACATTAACGTCTTCATCTGTTAGACCATAAGTCGTAGCGGTTGCAATTGGATCTTTAAGATAAGATTCTTTAAGTTCAGCATTGCTATCTAGTTCTTCTAAGAAATCAGTGAGGGACTTTGCCATGACATTTCCTTTTAGGTTGATTAAGTTAAGTACACTTGTGAAGTTAATTATTTCGGTAGTTCATGACCTGTTCCTGGGTTAAGCCAAGTTTTGTCAAACGCCCTTGGTGATAGTCGGGTAAGCCTATCGAAGGTACAACCAGGGTTGAAATCAGGGTGGGTTTACAATATTTCAATTCGAATAATGGAAAACATTCAATTTTAGGACCATATAATGGCATCGTGGCCGCTTCATACAG
>CAZMDX010000665.1:0-13441 GCA_964564805.1 uncultured Pseudoalteromonas sp.
TACATCTGCACTTGCCTGAATATCTTGTACCAGTTGACAGTCATCAAGTACAACTTGATTCAAGTGTTCGTTTTTGCTTATTAAGTTCAGTAACTCGTCCTGCGTATATAGCTGAACAGCTTTGATATCATCAGCAGAACTAGCAAAAGAGACAAAAATTAATGCACAATAAAATAAATATAAAGGTTTGAATAAACGCATAAAACACTATCTGATTCTTAAGATTACACTTATTATCGGCAATAATATTTTTTTAATAAATAATTTAGGGCCAGCAGACCCTAAATTATAAATAGGCTAAATTTTTTAATCACAACTACATCACATTCTATTGATTTGTCAGCGCCATTTTCACAACCAGCGCGTGCTCGAATAAGTCATGGCCTAAATCAGTTAGGTATCCGCCATCAGGTAAAGTCACTATCCCTTTATCGAACAACCTCTTTGCTGCTGTAACCGCTGATGGTTCAGCGTCATGATGGATTTTCAAACCTTGCATCAAACTTTTGTTGGGAAACTTTAACAATAAGTTCAGTTCTGCGACCATATCAGACGTAAATGTCATTTTTATTCCTCATAAATTATGCCCTTAATTCCCGTGCATAGAGAGGGCTAGTATTAGATTCAAGCGGAACAAGGCATTCATTTGCATAACTCTCACTAAAACCTGGCATTTTCACTTAATTACGACTCGTATAAAACTAGCCATATGTTTATAATAACCCATTGAGACTAAAGCCCAAACCGATGAATATCAAAGGTTATTTTAAATAATCATATTCAAGTAGTATTAATCTAACCAGAAGAGATCCATGCAAATAATTCAATGTAAGGTAGAAAAGATTGAAGCCCTTACAGACACAATCAAACGTATTGTATTAATTCCAGATTCACCCCTTAGCTTTATTGCTGGTCAATATTTGCAAGTCGTTATGGGTGAAAATGACAGACGGCCATTTTCGATTGCTAATGCGCCTCGCCTGGATGGAACTGTAGAGTTACATATTGGTGCTGAACCCGGAAACCAATATGCAGGGCAAGTCATCGATAAGATGGAAAAAGATGGAGTGATAAACGTCGAAGGGGGATTGGGAAAAGCTTTTCTTAGACCGGCCGAGGCAAACACCACTATATTGCTTGCAGGAGGAACAGGCTTTTCATATACATTGTCTATTTTGCAACAACTTCTCAGCACACCTCTCGAAGGGCCAGTGATTCTGTACTGGGGGACACGCACGATCTCAGATATGTATGCTTTCGATGACCTAAATATTCAGATGCAACAACATCCATTGTTTACTTTTATTCCAGTGGTGGAGTTTCCTGAAACAGATTGGATGTGTAAAACAGGTTGGGTACATCAAGCCGTTCTCGAAGACATTGAAGATTTCGCTAAATATCATGTCTATGTAGCAGGTCGTTTTGAAATGGCAAAAGTAGTGCGCGATGATTTTGTTAAACAAGGCTTACCCATTACCTCGTTATTTGGCGATGCATACGCGTTTATTTAAGCATCAATATTTAGGCGCTTAAATAAGCGCCTAAATATTGTTTATCATGCCCGACTAATTTCAATAATAATTAGACAGCGCCCTCGAAAGCTAACTGTCGCCATGCTTCATAGACAAATACCGACACAGCATTCGATAAATTCATACTCCGGCTTTCTGGCAACATAGGAATACGTACTCGCTGCTGGGGCGGCAAAGACTGAATAACCTCATCGGGTAAACCTCGAGTTTCCGGGCCAAATAATAATGCATCCCCAGGTTGATATTGGGCATCTGCAAAAAACGCTTTGCCTTTGGTGGTGCAGGCAAATATCCGTTTCGGCGCACAAGCTAGAATGTATGCTTCAAGGTTTGGGTAGCGCTGTACCTTTGCGAACTCATGATAATCCAATCCAGCTCTGCGCACTTTTTTATCATCCCAATCGAATCCCAACGGCTCGATTAAATGCAATGCAAAACCAGTATTTGCGCATAAGCGAATAATATTGCCCGTATTGGGGGGGATTTCAGGTTGGTAGAGAACGATATCGAGCATGAGTATAATTTCAGTTACATTTGATGTCGGCATAGTAACAAAAACCATCGAAATGGTTTAACTCTTACTTAGACTTTATCTTTTGTCAGCTATCAAAAGAATTTGAGTGCTCTTATCCATGATTCAAACTGACTAATCTTAAATTTAAAAATCTACAATAATTTATATGCTCATTAATACTGGAAAAACTATCCGCAGATCAGTCTGTAACATTACCTGCGGTTCACTATTTTCTAAAAAATTCTAAAACAGCGTCTAAACAAGGCACTCTAAATTTATCTTGCTCCTCTAACAATTCATGTTTGGAACCTTGAATCACTTTCAGCTCAGTATGCGCCATTTTTGCCACAACCCTACTCTGGCGTTTGTTATCTACGATTTGATCTGCTCCGGCCTGAATAACTAATGCAGGAATGGGAAAGCAATGCACATTTTGTTCTATTTCGTGCATCACCTGTGTCGCCATTTTAAGCCAATGTCCACTGACCCCGCCTAACTGCAATTCTGGCGCTGTTTGATACTCTTGACGGAAAATTTGATATCTACTCTCACTGTGAGTTAACTTATTTACGGCAAATGGCTGGTTGTCATAATCTTTTTGGCCAAAAAAATAAGCCGTCTGTTTTTTTACTGCTCCGTGTAGGTTGAGCAATAAATTAGCAAGCCAATTAGGTAAAGCTGGTCGTATACCAAACATAGGTGCTGAGAACGCTACTTTTTCAAATAACTCTGGAAAGCGCAAGACTGTCAAACAACCGATAGCACCACCCATTGAATGACATAATAATTTTGGTTTGTGTCGTGTTTTTTTAGTCACCGTCTCGTCAATAAATTTCTTAAAATCGGTGACGTATTCAGCAAAATTTTCAACATAGCCTATTTGTGGGTTAGTTAACATACGCCCGGATAAACCTTGCCCTCTATGATCGTGAATAAATACCGAATATCCATTTTCATAAAGGTCATATATGATTTCTTTATATTTTATTAAACTCTCAATACGGCCAGATGAAATCACTACAGAGCCAATAGACTGAGGGTTTAATACATAAGCGTAAGCAATTTTCACTTCCCCCACACCCTCAAATGTGCCATGTAAAACCTTCTCAAGCCAGAAAGGCTGGATAATATTGACATACTTTGATGCCAAATTATCTTCAGAACAAAAAACAAATCGAGGCATATAAAACCTTATATTTTATAATATGAAAAATATACACATTGACCATTAATAGTTATTCATTATTTACAGTGCAAAACTCACTTGGCCTTGCTGAGCTTTTTGTTGTAATTGTCTTCAATTATACGAAGAATATCTCGCCAACTAAGAATGCCAACGGGTTCATCCATTCCATTCACTATGGGAATACAAGAGATATTGTGTTGATTAAATAAACTGATTGCCTCATATATGTTAGCTGATGGTTTAAGTGTAATAGGCTTGCGTTTCATGATTTGATGCACTTTTTTACTTAAAGTAAACTTATCATGTACCGTTTCTTGTACTGTTCCGATGAACGGACTGATAAATTTAAGCAAATCACGGTCTGATATTACGCCGTATAACTTGCCTTCTTCCACCACCAGCAAGTGATGAAACTTGGCATTTTCAAAAATATGTTTTACCACACGTAAAGTGTCATCCAGTGTCACAGTTACCACGGGTTTACTCATAATTCGCTCAATTAACATATATTCCCTTGCCTATTTTTAATCCCATTAGGACAGACTTAACCGTAACTTTGTAACTGATGCAATAAAAAGCAAAAAAAAATTACCTTTAACACAATGCTTTGCTGTAAATAAGCTATGCCGCTTATGTCGATAATAGTCTTAGCATCATTATCACTAAATAAAATAAATATTTAAGTCTAAACAGATAATTCAGCATTTATTTGGCTGACGCTATAACCCCACTTTATTCAATTAAATACATTTTTTTGCAGTAAAAAGATCGATATTTTCAGAAGTTATCGACCATGGACTTTATTACTAATGTGAGTAAAACCTTGGCGTTTATCAAACGCGTATAAAAGAATGACAACATTTTCTCTACGAAATACCTATATTGAGCTACATATTCACAATAAAATACTCAAAAGGCTTTATCTAACTTGCCGTTCTCAAAATCTTTTTAATCGTCCTTGTAATCACCTTTTGACACACTACATTATTTCCTTGAACTAACACAAAAACTTCAACGAGATAGTTACAGTAATGATGGGCTTCAAGATAGAAATTTTTTGTAGCACAAGATATTAACTGAAGATCTGCGGTCACAATAGTCAGAAGAAGTCTATCTAAGTAACATCACATCGGATTGGTGGCGCTTTGTCTTATCTAAATAATCCCAGACTTTGAGCAGACTTTGAGCAGACTTTGAATAATAAGTTTACTGGTAAAATCCCTGACGGCTTGGTAAAGAATAGATTGGTTTAGCACTGTATGATTTTTTGTTTTATGATCTGTCCATACCCATAACATCGTTAGCTTATTAGTGATTTTATACTTCGGACTAACTAAACAAGGAGCCATTATGCAAGGCATCGAATTACGGGCTCGTCTTGACCAATATTATGGCCAAACAAAGTCAGTCATTTTAGACAAACAGCATCCAATTTCAGGGTTATTGCCGGCCAGTACAGCTGTTACAGTCCATGGTAATTACCAAGACGCTTGGGTTCGAGATAACGTGTATAGTATTTTGGCAGTGTGGGGACTTGCCTTAGCTTATCGCAACTTAGATGACGATGGTGGACGCGGTTTCGAGCTCCAACAACGAACAGTTAAACTAATGCGTGCTTTATTGCGCTCGATGATGGCGCAATCTGCAAAAGTAGAAAAATTTAAAATAACTAGACAGCCAATCGACGCACTGCATGCCAAATATGATACGGCCACTGGCGACTGTGTGGTGGGTGACGATGAATGGGGACATTTACAGGTTGATGCAACATCAGTATTTCTACTCACACTGGCGCAGATGATTGCGTCCGGTTTAGAAATTATCTGGACCGACGAAGAAGTGTGTTTCATCCAAAACTTAGTGTATTACATTGAGCGGGCTTACCGCACGCCCGACTTTGGAATTTGGGAACGAGGAGCCAAAAGTAATAGTGGCAACGTCGAGCTCAATGCTAGCTCGTTGGGAATGGCAAAAGCAGCACTAGAGGCATTGTCAGGGTTTAATTTATTTGGAGCCAAAGGTTCGCGCTCAAGCATAATCCATGTTATTCCCGACAATATTGCGCAATCTAATATTACCTTAACCACGATGCTACCTCGCGAGTCAAATACCAAAGAAACAGACGCGGCACTGCTGAGTATCATCGGCTATCCAGCTTTTGCAGTAGACAACCCAACTCTAGCTAATACAGTTCGAAACGACATTATCCAAAAATTACAGGGCAATTATGGGCTAAAACGTTTTTTACGTGATGGCCATCAAACGGCTATTGAAGATGAAGGGCGTTTACATTACGAAGAACAAGAACTGAAACAGTTTGAGCATATCGAATCAGAATGGCCATTGTTTTATACTTATCTTTATTTGGATGCACTTTTTCGCGATGACAGAGAGCAAATAGCTGAATATCGAGAACGTCTTGATACAGTGTTAGTTGAGCAAAACGGTCAAAAATTACTACCTGAGTTGTATTTTGTACCACAAGAGTCTGTCGAAAAAGAGCGTGAGCAGCCTGGCTCACAAAAACGCATGCCTAACGATAACGTTCCGCTAGTATGGGCACAAAGTTTATTTATACTTGGCAGTCTACTAGAGGATGAATTACTTCGGCCTGGGGACTTAGATCCTTTAGGACGTCGGCATACTAAAGTACCTAAAAAACCTGTTGTACAGCTAATATTTTTAGCTGAAGACCAAGCACTTAAACAAGAACTCGAAACATTTGGAGTAAGCACCCAAACACTAGAAGATATTTCTCCTATACAAGTTTATCGACCTGAAGATATCGCCGCCGTTCATGCCCGAATAGGTCAATGCCATGAACTTGGTTTATCTGGTCGTATTCCTAGGCGACTTAAAAGCTTATCTACTAGTCGGGTTTACATGATGGGCAAACAGCGAGCAGTTTGCCTAACGCCTTCATTTATTCAGCGGGACTTTTTCCTGAGTTATGATATAGAATTTTTAGTTAGCCGTTTTAAGACAGAACTGAGTTACCTGCACCGTAATTGGACTGAAGTAGGCAGGCCCACGATGACGGTTTTACTGACTCACAATTTACTAGACACCGAACGTAATGCTTTTTATGCACTGATGAAACAGATCGCTAGCGGCGAAGTAGAAGGGATCCCAGTTTTACATGGCCTTATGTCTCAGCTAATTAATACCGCAGCTGTTGAACATGTCGAACATTTAAAAGATTTAGTACTACCTGAAGCACCATTAGCTGATTTGTTGTCGCAATCTTGTGTACTAACTTTAGCTGGCGAGCATAAACAACTATTGTCCAGCGAAGAGATAGCCATCGCTTTAGAGACAAATGTAAGCACATTAGAAGCCCGTTTAAATGCAGCAACTAATTTATATGAGCAGATAGCACTGCTGACTAAAATGGTGGAGTTACGATCTATTGATGCCAAAATTCATATATATAACCAACAGCGAAGTGTACGTGAGTTAATCGAAGAGGTTTATACCCAAGCGGGTCGTCTGCGGCTTTGGTCAGTGTTAAGACAAGCGACCGGACTTCAAGGAAAGATTGATGGGGACATTGGCTTAGCTGTTGGGGATCTGTTGGTGGCGCAGAAATTTATTCAAGTAGGTCGTTCTTATCACGATGGGTCGTTGATTACTCGCCCTATAAGTGACGAAGAACTAATGCAGCGGATCATTCAATATTGCCGAGAAGACGTTCGAGACCAAATACTGACTCAAGAAGTTCTACTTTACCTAGGACTATTAATCAAAGCGCGGCCCGAATTATTTACTGAGCTTCTCACTGTTCGAGCGAGTTTGTTGATCATATTGTTAACTAGCCAAATTGCTCGAACGCAAAATTGCCATACAGACGAAGCTTACGATATGTTGATGGATATGCCACCTTCAGAGGTTCAATCTCGACTAGAAGTCGTCCTAGAAAATTTTCAAAGCTTGGCAGATTTACCACAAGAAATGGAGGCTCTTCACACACATGGCGACATCAAGCAGCTCAATTGGCATCAAAATTTAGGCTTAGAACAGCTAGACACCCCTACTGAGGGTTGGCTAGCTTGGCGTCAACACCAAGGGATAATTGACCGTCGTTCATCAGAGTTTTTAGGCAAAGTGTGGAAAATTTTGCATCATACTAGTGGACTTGTCATCGGCAATAAAATGGATAAACGTAATCGTATTAATAGTAGTTTAGTATTAAGTGATATGACGCAAGGTGAAAAAGCCTTTGCACTTTTAATCGAGCACATGTTCAACAACATCCATGCGGCTGAATATCGTCAATTAAGTATAGAAACATTAAATGCACTTTCGAGCTTTTTTGAGCAAAACCCCACCCTAATCATTGACGATGCAATTGTTATTGATGTCACTATAGGCCACGCCGTTAACTTAGCATTTATTGAGCAATACCCTGAAAGACAAGACAACTATCAAGAACATAAAAGCCATGCTTGGGAAAGTTTTTATGCACAGTCACCCGCTCGGAGTACCACCTTTATTATTTCAGCGTTAAATCATTTATTAACAATAACAACAGAGAAAAACTTTTGACGTTTTTAGGGTAGCTTTGACTCATTGTCCTTAAAACACGGTTCAATTATATTAATACGGTAATTAACATCTGAAAAGAAAACCTGAGAGATGAATATAGCTGACGTCGCCGCATGACAGTTATAACTTTTACATTCAAAAAGAAGTATAACTGTCTTAATAATCTGGGACATCACGGTCATATTTTAGATTTAAAAACAGCGGCGAAGTAATCAACATATCTGCGGTCGCCACATTACAGGCGACTGGTAAATTCCATACAGAACATATCCTTAGTAAAGCTTTAACATCGGGATCATGAGGAGCGGGATTCAGAGGATCCCAAAAAAAAATTAAACAATCCAATTTGAGCTCGGCAATTAACGCACCTATTTGTTGGTCACCACCTAAGGGACCACTTTTGAAGCAGTGTATATCTAAAGCCAATTCTGTCTTTAGCAAACCACCAGTTGTACCCGTTGCGACCAACTTATGTTTGCTTAACTCTGCTTTGTGCGCCAAAGACCATTTTACTAAATCTGGTTTTTTATGGTCGTGAGCAACCAATGCAATGGTCTTTTGTATCATCTAACAAACCTTTTTTCATTTATCAAATTCAAAATTACTGGAGCATTTATTATGCTTGACGCCTATGACTATTAACAACAAACCTTGTTAATCATTTGCTGCAAAATATGCACAGTAGGATCAACGTAATCTAAAGAAATATACTCGTCTGGTTGGTGGGCTTGATCAATACTTCCGGGGCCTAAAATAATAGTATCACAGCCCAATTGGTTGATGAATGGTGCCTCAGTAGCATAGTTAGCGCTTTGAAATTTTTGGCCTGTAAGCTGTTCAGCCAAAGCCAAAATATTTTGTTCATCACGGCAAGCAAATGCTGGCGCTGTCGGATACATTAAATCTAAACTTAAGCGGTTGGGATATTTTGCAAACACTGGGGCTAACGCTTCATCGATCATAGTGAGCGCTTGATCATCATTTAATTCAGGCACAACACGCATATCAAAATTGAGCTTACAGTGGCCGCATATACGATTTTCGGCATCACCTCCGTTGATATGTCCTAAATTCATGGTGACATGGGGCACACTAAAGGCAGCATCATGGAACTGGCGTTTTAATTGACTTTGCAAGTCCATCAATTGACCCATCGCTTGATACATAATCTCAATAGCGTTGACACCCTTATCGGGGTCGCTGGAATGCCCAGCTTTACCCTGAACATTTAAACTTTGAGCGATGTGTCCTTTATGTTTATAGATGGGGATCAGTTCAGTAGGCTCACCAATAATCGCCATACTTGGCTTAATCAATTGTTGTTCAGCAAAAAAGCGCGCACCAGCCATTGATGTCTCTTCATCAGCCGTGGCCAGAATGTACAAAGGTTTTTTCAATTTATTAAGTGGAATCGTTTTTAATGCTTCAAGAATAAATGCAAAAAAACCTTTCATATCACAACTGCCTAATCCAAATAGTTTGCCATCTGCTTGTTTGACTTTAAAGGGGTCGGATTGCCAACGTACTTCATCATAGGGCACTGTGTCAGAGTGACCACAAAGCAACAAACCACCTTCGCCGCTACCAATTTTGGCTAACATATTAAATTTATTACGAGTATTTGGCACTAATTGAATAGTTATGGAAAATCCAAGATCACTAAACCAGCCTGATAACATATCAATTAAGAGTTTATTTGACATGTCAAATTTTTCGTCAAATGCGCTAATTGACGGGGTTTTAATGATAGCTTCGTAGTGTTCTAAGAAAGATAAACTTGGCATAACAACTCAATTAAATAATTATTCACTTTTATTGCATAAGTATATAACACATGACATCCTATAGGCCAATCAGAAACAACTAACAATTATAAAGTTGTTTCAGTGTATTCGATTAACATTTTACTTTTTTTTGGTTAGATATCTTAATATGTACATAAGCGTTACAAAAATATTATTCCTGTTTATTACCCTGCCTAGCTTCGCCAGCATGTTCTATCGACGATAGTCGACTTTGTAGCGTATAGCTCATTCTTTGCTTTAAACTATATTGTTTAAAGCAAAGAATGCTTTTTATTTTCTATTTTCGTTATCTAGTACACTATTCACATTGAGTTTTTAGAGAAATTTTCCATGATCAAAACCTGTATTATCGGAGCCAGTGGTTACACTGGCGCTGAGTTAGCTTCACTCGTTTACCACCATAACCAGTTTGAATTAGCCGGTTTGTATGTTTCCACTAACAGCAATGATGCAGGAAAATTATTAGGCGATATTCATCCAAAATTTTTTAATACGATTAACCTACCATTGCAGCCTATCGATGAAAATAATTTATCTGCCTTATCAGAACACTTTGACCTAATATTTTTAGCCACGCCACATGAAGCCAGCCACAAGTGGATGAATGAGTTATGTGGAGAAAAAAACGGCGCAAAAATCAACAACAAAGCAGTAATTATGGACCTATCAGGTGCATTCAGAATAAAAGACAAAAATAAATTCGCAGAGTATTATGGCTTCGAACACCATGCAGATAAACTATTAGCTCAAGCCGTATACGGTTTAGCTGATTGGTATCAAGAACAAATAAGTAGCGCAGATTTAGTTGCAGTTCCAGGTTGTTACCCCACCGCCTCTTTAACTGCGCTGAAGCCGTTGCAACAAAATAATTTAATTAACACTACTCATTTTCCAATTATTAACGCTATATCTGGTGTATCAGGGGCAGGCAGAAAAGCGTCACTAAATAGCAGTTTTACTGAAGTTAGCTTACAGGCATACGGAGTACTGGGACATAGACATCAACCTGAAATTGCTAACTATTTAGGAACAGACGTGATTTTCACCCCACATTTAGGTAATTTTAAGCGCGGTATTTTAGCGACGATTACAGTAAAAATGGTAACTGATGTGACTGAGCAACAGATTACCGATGCTTATCAGCAAGCATATCGAGGCAATCCTATTGTAAGGCTCAGAAATAGCTGGCCTAAAATAGATGATGTGGTCGGCACACCTTATTGCGACCTTCACTGGAAGTTCGACAAAAATACGGGATATCTTGTTGTAGCCAGTGCCATTGATAACCTACTAAAAGGCGCAGCATCTCAAGCAATCCAGTGTGCAAACTTGCGCTTTGGCTTTGAATCACATAAAGGGTTAGTAAGCTAACGATGAGTAATAAATATATTATTAAAGAAAATCATAAAAACTCATTAGTGATTAAAGTGGGCGGCGCGTTTATGCAAGATAAAGATGCGGCTCTAGCATTATTAGGCACCATGGCCGAGCTTCAAAAAAATTATTTTTTGGTGTTAGTCCATGGCGGCGGCCCGATGGTAGAAGAGTTACTAAGCGCGCTTAATATTACCAGCCAAAAAATTGATGGCTTGCGTGTCACTCCTAAAGAACATATGCCGTACATCACTGGTGCACTTGCAGGCACTGCTAATAAGCAGTTATGTGGATTAGCCATGCAAGCTGGTCTTAACCCAGTGGGGTTGAGTTTATTGGATGGGAAAATATGTCATGCAACTGTTGTACGTCAAGAGTTGGGAGCGGTAGGTTCAGTGGAACCGGGAGATGCAACCTTATTAAAAGCATTGGCTGACACACACATGTTACCTATCATCAGTTCTATTGGTGCAGACAACAATGGTAACTTACTCAATGTTAATGCCGACCAAGCCGCCACGGTGATTGCGCAGTTATTAGATGCTCAATTACTGCTTTTATCAGATGTACCTGGTGTGCTAGATGCGAACAAAAATTTAATTGAACACTTAAACAATGAGCAAATTGAAATGCTCATTGCGCAAAACGTTATATGTGATGGCATGATAGTCAAAGTTCAAGCCGCATTAAATGCAGCAAATAGCTTAGGTCGTAGTGTCACTATTGCCAGTTGGAAAAATGCAGAAAAATTGCTTGGTTTGTTGCAACAACGAGCAATAGGCAGCAAAATCGCTCCTCAAATAAATACACCTAGTTACAAGGCTTCATTATGAAAAAGGATCTTCTTTCATTTAAAGATTGGACCTCAGAACAATTATACAATTTATTAGCCTTGGCTAAGACCATCAAAAATAATCCTGTAGGTTATCACACGGCCTTAGAGGGTCTGTCGATTGTTGCCTTATTTGAAAAACCTTCGTTACGTACTCGAGTAAGTTTCGATATTGGTATCAATAAGCTAGGTGGTCATATGGTTTACCTCGACACTCAATCAAATAAATTAGCCGGTCGTGAAGACGTTAAAGATATGGGCGCTAACCTGGCCTGTTGGGCAGATGCTATAGTGGCAAGGGTTTTTGCACATGGTACTTTAGAAGAATTAGCTGAATCATCCAAAGTACCCGTCATTAATGCTTTGTGTGATATATATCACCCCTGCCAAGCAATAGCTGATTATCTCACTATCAGCGAACATTACGACGACTTGAGTAAAGTGAAGCTAGCCTATATTGGTGACGGTAATAATGTCACACATTCGCTGATGTTAGTGGGTGTAGCACTTGGTTGTGAAGTCGTTGTTATCACACCAGAAGGTCACGAAGTTGACGAAAACATCATCAAACTAACCCACGCACGTGCCCAGCATTTTGGTGGTAAGTTAACCGTTAGCACTGACATTAATGCTGCAAACGGCTCACAATTTTTATATACAGACACTTGGCTTTCTATGGGTGACGAAACTCCATTAGCTGATATCAAAGATACCTTCGCTGGTTACGAGATTAACGAAGCTTTGATGAAAAAAACCGGTGCTAAATACGTATTACATTGTCAACCCGCGCACCGGAATTTAGAAATTAGCAGCAGCTTGATCGATAGCGATTCATCATTATTAATGCAACAAGCTGAAAATCGTATGCATGGACAAAACGCTATCTTGGTACACTTGCTAGCAAGCGGCTTCGAACCAAGAAATTAGTAAAGCGGCTGCAAGTAGACGACCGTTTAATAAGAGCAACAGTATAAAAATATAAATTAAGTAATGCGTTAATTATTAACGCTTTATTGAAAGAAATTAATTAATGCAGCAAGGTGTTAGCTCGTGGTTATTACGAAGCTCGCCGCTGCTTTTGAACAGGAAATATCATGGCCATTAAAGCAAATAAAGAATTTAAAAAAGTAGTACTGGCATATTCAGGTGGACTAGATACATCCGCTATCATTCCTTGGTTGATTGAGACCTATCACTGCGAAGTTATCGCTTTTGCAGCTGATGTTGGTCAAGGCGACGAAGAGTTAATTGGGCTCCGTGAAAAAGCTCTCGCCACTGGCGCAAGCGAATGTTATATCGTTGACTTAAAAGAAGAGTTTGTTGCTGACTATATTTACCCAACCATTACTACTGGTGCGGTATATGAAGGTGAGTACTTACTAGGTACGTCTATGGCTCGCCCCATCATTGCTAAAGCGCAAGTAGACATTGCCCTTAAAGTCGGTGCAGATGCGTTGTGTCATGGTTGCACTGGTAAAGGTAACGACCAAGTACGTTTTGAAAGCACCTTCGCTGCCCTTGCTCCAGAATTAGCAGTAATAGCCCCTTGGCGTGAATGGGACATGGTATCTCGAGAAGATTTACTTGATTACCTAGCCGAACGTAACATCGAATGCTCTGCTTCTTTGACTAAAATTTATAGCCGTGACGCCA
>CAZMDX010000666.1:0-12684 GCA_964564805.1 uncultured Pseudoalteromonas sp.
TTAACGTCACCAGGGTGAATTTCAAGGTTATTTCCAAGCGAATCGCGGTGCAATATGCTGCCTTCAAACAGGTACGTTAATGTTGACAAACCGATATGAGGGTGAGGTCTAACATTAATACCTTGTCCGGCTGGAAATTCATTTGGCCCCATTTGATCAAAGAAAATAAAAGGCCCTACCATACGCTTCTCTTGATGTGGTATTACGCGCCTTACATTTAGCCCACCAAGGTCATGCTCAATTGCTTTTAGCACTTTCGCCATATTAAACTCTCTATTGTTTCAGTAATCATGAAATCACCTAATGATAAGTATCATCAGCATAAGACTAACAAAACTTTAACATTTGTTTTAATGCAACAATATCGGTAAAAAAATAACAAACCGTTCTGTTTTTAAGAATGAACGTTGGCAATTTACAGCTAAAGCAGCAACCATCCTATTTATCAGAACGAATAGTGCTTATTTTAGTGACTCTTTTCTCTGACTCATTCGGTGTTAACCTTTCGTTATAACTGTGAAGCCTAACGTTGCTGTAATATTCAATAATGCAGTTAACAATTGAGTTTTCAGCTTCAAGTAAATAAGCAATACCCCGCTGTTAGTATGCATTATGTTTTTAACACGCCATCAATAAAGATTTCGCTGCTAACCTTGTGCCTAATGACAATAATTACAAAGACACCCATCGTAATTAATTTGTAATTTTTATGATGGGTGTCTCTGTAAATACTTCTTGTAAATACTTACTAACTTCAATTAATGTAGATTTAGCGCAAGGTAAAGATCGAAAAGACTTAAATTGGTTTCTAATTTCCTTACTATTTAGCCCAATTACAACATTCTTACTTCTCGTTATGGAAGATCTAAAGTCGATATAAAATAACGACTAACAAACAAGATCCACTCAGACGTGTAAAAGTGCGCGCCTGTTTCTTTGAGCCGTAAGGCATTTGGAGAGTACATGGAACGTTTAAATAATCATGTCAGTACACTTTTGGTTTCTTCTGCTATGTCAGTCGGACTTGTCAGCGTGGCTGCTTACTTTGTATTGCCGGCATTTGAAGATATTTTTCGAGGGTTTAATACCCAGTTACCACTTTTACTTGCTTGGGTTTTCCCGTCTTTTCGTTTTTGGTGGCTCACCACTTTCATTTTGTTAGTTATGTTTGTTTTCTCACTCAAACCTAGACTAAATAAATCACCAGTATTCAACAAGTTATTCTACCGCTCATCAATAATTGGCTTTTGTGCTTCGATCTTATTTATTGTATTTTCTGTTGCTTCAATTTATTGGCCTATAATGCAAAATTCCTAAAAAACAATAAACCACATTCGCTTCGCTCATTAGGAAAAAGCCTCGCTATCGCTCTACTTTTTCCGTTATTGTATAAATTGGTGTTTCTCAAGGGCGTAGATGAATTTACTATTTGTATGCAGTCAAAATAAATTAAGAAGTCCTACAGCTGAATCAGTATTTTCGGACATTCCAAATATTGATGTTCGATCTGCAGGACTCAATAATAATGCAGAAATACCATTGGGTGCAGAAGATGTAATATGGGCAGATTGTATTTTTGTTATGGAGCAAGCTCAGAAAAAGAAATTATGCTCACATTTTCAAGAGCACCTAAGGACACAACGCGTTATTTGTCTCAGTATTCCAGATAACTACGAGTATATGGAACCAGCTCTAATTGAGTTATTTAAACAAAAAGTACCTCAATATATTAGTGCTTAAAAATATATCAAGCTGTTGAAACAGAATAAATAACAGTCGCTTATTTTAGCTAACCATTATTTACCTCTTAATGGGTGTTAGATTTATGTAGCTTGGAGTCAAATATGTCTCTCGAGAGAATAATGGGATTAGAGGTTATCAACGCCGAAGAGTATCAAAAGTATCGTGATAATATGATACCAATACTTCATTCATTTGGTGGCAATTTTGGTTTTGATTTTATTGTTAGCGTAGTATTAAAACCAAAAACAGACGATGTAATAAATCGGGTATTTACTATTGATTTCCCAAGTAAGAAATCAATGGATAATTTTTTTAGTGATCCAGGTTATCTTGCTGTAAAAAACAAATATTTTCAGCATTCGGTTAAATCAGTGACCACTATTTCGATACATGAAAAAAACACGTAACAAGTGCACTATGTTATTCGAGATAATTACGGGGGATTTTATTCGCTGGCTTCGCCAAAGCACCTAAATCGCCATATAAAAAGCGTTATGCACCTTAACAATCGAGAGCGAAATAAATATGGGAATAGAACCTAATCTTAATGAAAAAACTCAATCAGCTAGCTTTCTTCAAATCGTAGAGCCCATTGAAGTTAGACGCAGAATGGCTTTAGGTGACACTTTTGTTGTGA
Source organism: uncultured Pseudoalteromonas sp. (assembly GCA_964564805.1). Taxonomy (GTDB): domain Bacteria; phylum Pseudomonadota; class Gammaproteobacteria; order Enterobacterales; family Alteromonadaceae; genus Paraglaciecola. Next base: position 2,381 of record CAZMDX010000666.1, read on the forward strand.
ATTTAGTAGCAGCATGGTGCCCAGATTGCACAGAAAGGCAAGAGCTTCACATCGAAAGTTTTACACGGAAAATGAAATCTCATGGAATAGATGTACTCCAAGTTAATGTTCAATTACTGAGAGGAAATTTTGTTAGTGATGAACATGAACAAATCACCACTCAATTTGGCGGACATGGTTATCCAAGGACTGTATTAATTAACCATGGTAATGTGGTGGATCAAGATAATGTTGAAATTATCACTGAAGATATGTTGTTTGAGTTAGCTAGAAAATTTATTCAAATAATAGCTCAATAGTCAGTGTTATATAACAATCTTATCAATTGGGCACATGATGGTTACCATTGTTTTTGTACAATCAAAACATGACAAAATAAAACTAATCTGATCGCCAGTTGTTATGGCGTTATATAAAATAGAGGATACTAATGAAATTCCACTCTTTAGTTTATGCCTTCTTGCTATCAATGCTGTTGCACGTAAAAAAGCGATCACAGATGAAGGTGATGTTGTTGTTTTGAATGATGATGGAACTTGGATATATGAAAATGGAAAAGCTAAAGGCGATATTGAGTTGATTATGAATTCTTTAACTTTCTCTAAGCATTCTGATTCTACATTCAAGTTGAAAAGCACAAAAATTGACGCAGCTTTTTGGATACCCCCCCCCAAAAAAGAATGGGCATTTAAAAAAATGATAATGGACATGAGTCCGCAGAATTATACTAGATTTTAAAGCAAGTGTTCTCTACGCAATAGTCATCACTGAACAAATAGAAGTTAAACTTGAAGAGTGAGTAGATTTAGCATTCAATAATACTAAAAACGCAGCGTCGAATATAAAAATTTTAAAAATGCATATCGTATGGTGAATGACCACAAGGTTATACATAGTAATGGAAGGAACAATGCAAAGTATCAAGTTTACATATTTAGGCTACTACTTTTGTGACTCATCATGTACGACTCAATACTTAATTTACACGGTCTCTAATTTAGTAAAAAAATATAGAAAAGATATAGATGATTTTTTAAATGGCTTCACAAGTCGACTATAAATTTTATATCACGCATGGCTTAAAAGGACAAAATAGTTGGCTTTTATTGGTTCCTTACTTATTTAAATCAACTATTTATTAGCCCCAAGTGAGGGGTTAAATTTCAATTTTACAGGAGTGGATATGTTTAAACGTTTTATTATTATTTTATTGGGTTATTTACCCTTTTATTCATGGGGCGGAGATTTTGAGTTTTCAGTTGGAGGGGGTTATCAATACAGTGGGATCATAGGAACTCAATTTGCTATTAAAGACGATAATAAAAAATATTTTGTTTCTATTGGTTTACCGGGTGTATCTGTTGGAATGCAATCTGCATTTTCAAACAATTTAAAACATTCAGCTGGTTTTTCTGTTGGTAAGCTATTCAATGCTTTCAATGCTGATACTGAATATGGGTTTATAACGTATAACTATCATTTTAGCGGTTTTAAAAACAATGGCTGGGTATTAGGTACTGGAATAGGCTATTACAATCGAGATGAAAATAGAATATTTTTTGGTGGTGGGCAGGTAAATGAACGAGATAATGGGATCGCTACAACACTCGATATAGGTTATAAATTTTAAAATATAACAAGTTGCTAAAAAGACACATATCAGTTGCTTATTTGCTTCTTCACCGCCTATTTTAGGCGATAATTATTTATCTCTTAAATGGGTGTCAAAATTTAAGGAAACAGATGTTTAAATATTTGGTTATGGTAATGAGGACTCCAGAATTTCAGCCATCTCTTGTTGAAGCGCATCAAGCGTTCTTACAAGATTTGAGAAAAAGTAATCACTTAGAATTGTCTGGACCGTTTGCTGATAAAGCTGGTGGCGCATATCTTATAAAAGCAGTTAATCTAGAGGAAGCAAAAAAATTGGCCTTTTCTGATCCTTTGCACACCTCAAGTTCATCAGCAGTGACGGTTTATGAGTGGAATGTAAAATAACTAACTTACCCAATAATGCTATTGATTAAACGTTTCAGACTTTATTCCTTTTTGTGTATGGCCTTAGGTTATTTTGCACAGAAATCTTCTACAAGCCATACACATTTGAAAAAGCGTCACAAGCCTCTCAAAAATTGGAGTTAACAAATGGATATAGGATACTGGATAAACTTCTTTATTGTATTTGGTCTAGGTGTCGTCCTTGTTCAAATATCCCATGGTAAATTTCTCGATACTATGAAGTTAGATCTTAATTTAAGTCCTAGTTTCTTAAAGATAATCAGATATATGGGGTTATTCGTTATTATTTATAGCTGTTATGGTGTAATCATTGATTATTTTATTACTTTTTGAAACAAGGCGTTAGGCATACATCAAGCAATTCAAACAGATAAATAATAGCGGGCTGGTGCCCTTCGCCTTCTATTTTAGAAGGCAATCATTCGCTCCTTGTTAAAGCGTTTTATTTTAAATTAAATCTGTACATGGAGTTATACATTGAAGCCTTATAAACATATTGAAACTCACCACCTCGGATTACTCTTATTTGTAGCTAGATTGTTTGCTGTCTTTAGCTTTTTATTTTTTGGGCTACTACTCGTTGTTTTATTTGGAGTTATATGGAGTGGGTCATTACATCTTCTTTCATCTTTAAATATACCTATTACAGCATCACTTTTTCTTACTTTAGGTGTGTTGAGCGTCTCAGGTATCTTAGCCGCGATTGTCGCTTTTGAAGAAGGTTTTAGAAAACGAACAGAAGCCATATTAAACAATAATGAAATATAACAAACAATATAGGATAGGTGCGCGCAGACAACGAACGTCCTATATTTGAAACTTTTATATTTTTAATTAGAGTTACAGGGGATGTCAGGATGACCACTAATAATAAACACCTGTTCTATTTTATCGTACTGGCAATGATCACTTTTACTACAAGTGCAATTTTCTGGATTATAGCTAAGGATGAAATTTTTTATCTTTGTGGTAATTTTTCTGCTGGTGTAAAAAAATCAAGTGTAATAAAGCAATTAGAAACAGCAAATTTGTCTACTTATGAGCAAAATGTCACCAAAGATGGTTCAAAGATTGTTTTAAGTAGTAAATTAATCATTGTCAGTTATCAATGCATTATTAAGTTAGATAAAGATGATGCTGTCATAAGTGCTTTGTACACATAAACCTAGCAAAAAACTAAGAGCGCGTGATAGTTGGCTACGTTTCACAACACAATCTTAGCCAACCCTTGCTTACCACTTAACGAGGAGTTGTACACTTTTTTAAGTTTTACATATAAAGATATGTACAAGATTAATTTTTCTAGCAACGAGCTTTATTATACTCAACGGCTGCTCTGTCACAGCAATTCTGTCGCTTTGCGAACAACCTTTAGCTCTTGTAATTAGAACCCAGATAAGTCTTTACTGAGTTTAAAAAACAGAGCGTTTAACGTTTATTTACCTTGGTACAAATCACCTAAGTCAAATGAAAATGTCCGAATCAAAATATGCTGCCTTATAGATTAAAATAAGAACAATTTTAATACGAAAGCTGGCTAAGCAAGGTGCGTTGACTCATAGTTTTATGATAGAAAATTTCAGCATGATGTCATTTAATGGTCAGCAATAACGGGATCAAATAGCTCACAAGAAGGCTGTTGAGTATATTAAAAGAGGGTTTCGAGCTTGATTAAAACCAGCAGAGACTAAGGACCGCAAGAATGAAAATATAGAAGGGTTGCGCTGTTTTGAATGTTACGGTAATCCATAGGATTTGTTACCACGGTATATAAATATCCTATGATATCAGGGCGATATAACAAAAAATTTGAGGTGCCAGTTAATAAGATATCAACTGGCACTATATCCTATTAACTTAGCAAAACTAATCTTCATAACCCCAAGGTGCAGCAGGTGCGGCTATTGGCTTTGTTAAATCAAAATCAACTCTAAACTCTCTTCCCTCTCGCACTAAGCGATATGAAAACATTTCTGGGTAAATATAGACTTGCCAAGTGTTAGTTATAGACTGTGGTAATCCTTGCTGAGCGAATAATTCTTTTGAGTATTGGTCAACAGGGAAGGATTGAATTTGTTTGTAACCAGCGTCTTGTGTGTGACCACCGTACATAGTTACTGGGTCATTAGTGCCATCTTTGTGACGATGGTCATGTTTTAGACTTAAGCCACTGCCTGTTTTTTTAATGATCCAAGTGCGTGAAGCATTATCCCCTACATAGAATGGAATTTGTAATTCAGTTTTGTCACACTTACGAATAAACATAACTAATTTCGCATCAAATGCAGCACTAGGCTGATTATCTACCGTCACTTTTCCCTCAAAAGTTTTGCCACAATGTTGTTCAATAGCAGAGAAAAAAGCATCGTGCGTAGGTATTGATACCAAGGGAGCTTGCGCAGCAAAAACTATACCACTGACAAATGTAAAAGTGAGTACAAACCATTTTTGTATATTCATATTGTTATTCTTCTTTTTCGCTTATTGATTATTAATAGAGTAATTATAAATTGAAACAAGCTAAAAGCTCACAATGTAATACCTAATAAATTGTCTCATTGTGAGCTTCCATCATTTGCCTTGTTGTATTGATAATGTCTTTCTTTTTGAATAGTAACAGTGTGCAGTTTATCAATATACTTACCCCTAATGTTAGTTCAATCCATTCTGGCAATGTATAAACCACAACAGTTACTAAAATTAAGGCGTACTTAATCCATTCTAAATACACAGCCAGAGGATTATTTTCCAGCACTAAGCCGGCAGAAATACTACCGTAAAGAACAAATAATACGACCAATATTTGCTCTATGAGGGTAAAGCCTGAAACGTTCATCATTAACAATAAACCCACAAACACAACCAAACAATACTGTAACAAGCTGTAGAATTTATTGGTCAACGTCAGAGGAATGTCAAACTTTCTAAACTTTGTAAGATCGACCTTACTCAGAGGGTAATTTTGTTCAACATCAGCAGGTCGCCAACCGGTGCGTTTAAACCAGATGCACAGTTTGTCTTGCCAGCGTTTTGCATGCCAACAATCTTTCAACAATTGAGCATAAACATGTACGTTGGCCCATAAGGGATTCCAACTTTTAAGGGCTTTTCGTATACCATAAATAGGCTTCTCAGTATCTAATTCTTCTTGAAAAGAGCCAAAAATCCGGTCCCAAAGAATAAAAACGCCGCCATAATTACGATCAATATAAATTTGATTTTGCGCATGGTGCACGCGATGATTAGAGGGTGTTACGAACACCCATTCATACCAGCCCATTTTGGGAATATGCCGTGTATGCACCCAAAATTGATAAATTAAATTCAATGAACCCACCGTAATTAACGTTATCGCATCAAAGCCTAATATCGCCATAGGTAGGTAAAAAATCCAGCTGAAGAAGCTGCTACCACTTTGCCGCAAAGCAGTGGTTAAATTATATTCTTCACTTGAATGATGTACTACGTGAGCCGCCCATAAAATATTCATTTCATGGCCAAAACGATGTTTCCAGTAATAACAAAAATCATAAAGTACAAACGCAGTCACCCACATCCACCAACTCGCTGTTATTTGAAACAAAGCCAGTTGCTCATATGCCACTACGTAAATTGTGAGTGGGAATAACTGCTTAACAATACCAATCATTCTACTCAACACGCCTGCGGTTAAGCTATTAATGCTGTCGTTAACACGATAATAATCGGTACCCTTATTTCTTTCTAATAATAATTCGATAAAAATTAATAGGAAAAAAAATGGTACTGCATATAAAATAATATTCATATTATTCCCACACTTTTTAAAGTAGGTAAGTTACATTCCTATTCTAATTGTCTCTTAATGGTCAGTCCAGATAAGATTACAGTTACAATTACGGTATTTTATAATCTACGCATATCATTTAGACTATATTTTAAGTAGGCTAAATATTTATTGTGACTGCAGATTTTGGATTTACGGAGAAATCATGAGTGAAGAATCAAAAAAATCCTTAGCACCATACCTTACCGTGGGTGCAATAGTGGTGGTGGTTATCTTGGCTGTTTTACTTTGGCCCGGCGAACCTGAGCCTAGACCCGTTATCGTAGTACCTGATACACCTGTCATTGAGCCTGTTGTTGAAGAGCAGACTGAGAGCCCTTACCTTGAGGTCGTGGAAGAACAAGCTGAGTCGGATATGATAGATGCTGAGCCTGAGTTTATCCCACCACCTGAACCATTAGACACCAGTGATGGCACTGTAAAAACGAAATTGTTGAGCTTAACTGATTACGATGCCTTCGCTCGTTTGTTGATTAACGAAGCGTTAATAGAGCGCTTTGTGATAATGACAAATACTTTAGCTGAAGAACAAATTCCTGATAATAATAGAATTTTAATTCAGCCGGAAAAGCCGTTTCGCACTTACAGGCAGGCTGATAAGGAATGGATAGACCCAGCAAGTTATAAACGATATGCACCTTATGTAGAAGTGTTCGAATCTCTAGAAACAGGATCATTACTGCAGCTATACCAGGAATATAAACCGGCCATTAACGATATTTTTGCCGAGATTGGTAGCCCATTAGATAGTTTTGATGAAAAGCTTAAAGAAGCTATCGATGTATTACTGGATACTCCTGAAGTACCCGTGCCTGTTGAAGTGTTTACCGATAGTGTGATGTATAAGTTTGCAGATAATCAGCTTGAGTCTTTAACCGCTCCCCAAAAACAATTATTACGTACAGGGCCAGAAAACATGCGCCGTATTAAAGCTAAGCTACGTGAGATAAAAGAAACGCTTTAATGATAAATTTTGACTTAGCTGCTTTTCAACAGCAAATCAGTTCACAAAATGCGGCTTTGCCTCCTGTTGATAAATGGACCCCTGATTTTTGCGGTGACATAGACATACAGATAAGACACGACGGCACTTGGTTTTACATGGGCACACCCATTGGTCGCAAGGCCTTAGTAAAGCTTTTTGCCAGTGTTTTAAAACGTGAGGACGATCACTACTTTTTAGTGACTCCAGCAGAAAAAGTAGGTATTCAAGTCGAAGACTCACCTTTTGTCATTACTCAATGGCAGAAAGAAAGTGGTAAGTTAGCACTTACAACCAACACAGGGTTCGATTTAATTGTTAGTTCACAAAACCCTATACATATACTTACAGACAATAAAACGGGTGCACATTTACCTTACGCTTTAGTTCGCAAAAATTTATGGGGTCGTTTACATCAAAATGTCTTTTACCAGCTCGCTGAGTTGGGGGAAGAACAAGAGATAGATGGTAAACGCCATCTAATGCTTAATAGTGGTGATTATCACTTTAGCCTTGGCGAGTTATAACAGGACATTTTAGTATGAAAAATAGTATCTTAAAATCAACTCTAGTTTGGGCAATGTTTACTTTACCTTTTGTAGGTAATGCGGTTATAGCTGCAACAGTGATTCATGCGGGTAGCCTAATCGATAGCACCTCGAACAAAGTCATACAAAAAGCAACGGTAATAATTACGGGCAACAAGATCACAGCTATTAATCAAGGTTTCACTGAGGGAACCAGCGAGGATACCGTTATTGATCTATCAGATTATACTCTGATGCCAGGTTTTATGGATATGCATACCCACATCTCGATCCAAAATAATGGGCCAGCAAGCTATATGGAAGGTTTTACCCTTAACGAGGCAGACTTTACTATTAAAGGAGTGATGTACGCCGAAAAAACCTTAATGGCTGGTTTTACAACAGTTCGAAACTTAGGTGATCGTTACAACGAATCGGTGGCTCTTAGAAACGCGATTAATAAAGGCATGATAAAAGGTCCTCGTATTTACACCGCTGCAAAATCAATAGCTACGACCGGTGGGCATGCTGATCCAACAAATGGCCACAATCATTCAATTATGGGTGATCCTAGCCCTGTCGATGGCGTCATAAATGGTGTCGCCGAAGCACGTAAAGCCGTTCGCCAACGCTATAAACATGGCGCAGACTTGGTTAAAATCACAGCTACAGGTGGTGTTCTAAGTGTGGCTAAAAGTGGTCAAAATCCACAATTCATGGATGATGAATTAATTGCTATCGTTGAAACAGCAAAAGATTATGGTATGACAGTTGCAGTGCATGCCCATGGTAAAGAGGGCATGTTGCGCGCAATAAAAGCAGGTGTAACTTCAATTGAACATGGCACCTACATGGACGATGAGGTGTTTGAACAAATGAAAAAGTATGACACTTATTATGTACCAACTATTATGGCTGGTAAGTGGGTAGCCGAAAAGGCCAAAATTGATGGTTTCTTTCCTGATCTTGTTAGACCTAAGGCAGCCACTATTGGGCCGCTAATTCAAAAAACCTTCGCCAAAGCTTATAAGACGGGGATCAAAATTGCTTTTGGTACCGACTCTGGTGTTTCAGCTCATGGTGATAACGGCTTAGAGTTCGCGTTAATGGTAGAAGCCGGTATGAAACCAATTGAAGCGATTAGGAGTGCCACACAAAATGCAGCAGATTTGCTCAATGTTAGTGACAGCCTTGGCACAATTGAAGTTGGCAAGTTAGCTGACTTAGTGGCGGTGAAAGGAAACCCTCTAAAGCAGATTTCACTATTACAAGATGTCAATTTTGTCATGAAGGATGGCTTGGTTTATAAGCATCAATAGGGCTTTTATCAATATGCACATAAATTCCTTACTAAAATAACTAACAGTGTTAAAAATACCAATGGAGATACATCAGTGAAAAAATTTTTACCTATGTTGCTACTTGCTACCAGCGTTAACTCAATAGCGGCAGATAACTTTGATGCGACGGCTGAAAAAATCAAATCAGCACTGAATGCTGAAATAAGAACTGAGTCAGAAACAGGCCGAGATAAAAATCGCAAAGCTTTACGGACCTTAGAATTTTTTGGTTTACGTGAAGACATGAAAATTATTGAGCTTATTCCTGGTAGTGGTTGGTATACCAAAATTTTGGCACCCGTCGTCAGTGATAATGGTGAGTATTACGCTGCCATAGGCACTGGGCGTATTAACAGCATGACTGATAAGTCTGGTTTTGAAAAAATCAAAATCGTCGCAGAAGACGCTAAACTTTACCGTAAAGATGGCGAGCGCTTTTATTCTTTAGAAGCAGACTCTCTTGGTGTAAAAGACCTTGATATGGTGCTTACGTTTCGTAACTACCATAACTTTGGCGAACAAGGCCGTCGCAATATGAATAAGTTAGCTTTTGAAGCGCTCAAGCCTGGTGGAATTTATGCCGTAGTCGATCACACTGCTCGGCATATGGAAGCACAAACCCCCGCTAACCGTCGACGTATTGATCCTGTATTAGCCATTAAAGAAATCCAGGAAGCAGGTTTTGAGTTGGTTGATTATACCGACCTTCACTACCGCGCTGATGACGAACTACGTTACGAAGTAGGGGTTAAGTCTGTATCTGGTAATACTGATCGCTGGACTATTAAGTTCCGTAAGCCAAATTAAACTAATGCGTTCATGTAAGAAGAAAAGGTCGCTAAGTTAGCGGCCTTTTTTGATCATGTATTGATAGGGGGATTTGCTACTTTGTGAATCCACTAACTCATGGCCCATAAATCGACAAAAGCTGGGGATATCACGAGTGGTAGAGTGATCGTCGGCAGTGACAAGTAACGTTTCGTTAATCTGCATCTCACGAATTTTTAGCCTTACCATCATCACAGGCTCTGGGCAGCGCAAACCAATTGCATCTAATTGATAATTAGCTGACTCGAAAAGACGAATATTATTCACCTGTGACCGAGATCCCGTAGTCCAAGCGATATTGTTTAATGTTATCTAGGTGTCCAGCCATCTCTGGCTTGTCACCTAGATAATCCACTAAATCAGACAAACTGACGATAGAGACAACTTTAGTTTCAAAGTCACGCTCTACTTCTTGAATGGCTGATAACTCACCTTGACCTTTTTCTTGCCTATCTAAGGCAATCAAAACCCCTGCAAGTTGGGCATTATTTGCAGCAATCAACTGCATAGACTCGCGAATGGCAGTACCTGCAGTGATTACGTCATCCACCAGCATAATTTCACCTGCTAGAGGACTTCCTACTAGATTTCCACCTTCGCCATGGGTTTTTGCTTCTTTGCGGTTAAAACAATAAGGCTTATCTATGTTATGTTTATCCGCTAAGGCCACAGCTGTTGTAGTGGCGATAGGAATGCCTTTATACGCTGGACCAAATAACACATCGTAATCAATACCTGATGTTTGCAAAGTTTGCGCATAAAACTGACCAAGCTTAGCTAAA
>CAZMDX010000667.1:0-8786 GCA_964564805.1 uncultured Pseudoalteromonas sp.
GAAATCAATTCTATACTCATTGAGGCAACTGGCTGGCAGGTTAAGGAAGTACCCTCGTTAATAAACTTTGATGAATTCTTTCGACTTTTAGCAAACAAACAATTCCCAGTGGCGACCTTCATTCGTTCAAATGAAGAGTTTGATTACTTACAAGAGCCTGATATTTTTCATGAAATTTTTGGGCATTGTCCATTATTAACTAACCCTGCTTTTGCACATTTTACCCATACCTATGGGAAACTTGGTTATGCTGCATGTAAAGAAGATAGAGCTTTCTTAGCACGATTATATTGGTTCACAGTTGAATTTGGTTTAGTTGATACACCTGATGGTACTCGTATATATGGCGGGGGGGTGTTGTCTTCGCCCGGTGAGACAATACATGCGCTCGATTCAGATGATTGCATACATATGCCAATGCTGCCATTGGATGCATTAAGAACCCCTTACCGTATTGATATCATGCAACCAATTTATTACATACTTGAATCATTTGATTCTTTATTTGATATTGCTGAAATGGATATTATGGACTTAGTGAGCCAAGCCAAAAATCTAGGATTGTTTGCACCCAAATTTTTACCAAAAGAAAAAAAAGCTAGTTAACTGGTCGCAGTCTAAAAATATACAAATTAATCTATTTCAAAGCAGGAACAATCATATAAAAAAATTTCCAAGTAAAAATACTGTCTAAGGTCAACTAATTGTAATAATATCTTTACGTTAGCCGAAATTGGGTTGGCCTAGTCTTGTATTCAAACGGGGTTGTAATGCGTTTAGAAGTGAACTGCCAGGATCGTTTGGGCATCGCCCAAGATGTGTTAGATATATTAGTTGAGCATGAAATCGATCTACGCGGAATTGAAATCGATTTACTAGGAAAAATTTTCCTTAACTTCCCCAATATTGAATTTGCTGATTTTCAACATTTGATGCCTAAGATACGTAAAATAGAGGGCATAGAGGACGTGAAAACGACACCTTTTATGCCTATAGAGCGAGAACAATATCAGCTGAAAGCACTGTTGCAGACTTTACCTGACCCAGTTTTTTCGGTGGATACCAAAGGTAAGATAATATTGGTTAACGATGCTGTCGTATCAAGTTTAGACATCTCTAAAAATGACGTAATTGGAAGTAATATTGCCGAACTGTTAAAAGGATTTAATGTCATTCGCTGGTTGGAAGGTAAAAACCCTCAATCACAAGCACAAAGAATAAGGTTTTCAGAGCAAGATTATTTGCTTGATATGCTGCCTGTTATGGTCCCAGACAGTGATGGCGCTGACATCTTGGCTGGGGCAGTATTTATGTTGAAATCAGAATTAAGGTTAGGTCAGCAACTTACCGTTTTTAATAAAGTAAGTGTAGATAGTTTTATTTCTATCCAAGCAGATAGTAAGGCAATGAAAAATGTAGTGAAAGAAGCCAAAAGAATGGCTGAGCTAGATGGATCTATTATTATATTTGGCGAAACGGGTACTGGTAAAGAGATGCTCGCTAAAGCATGCCATGAAGCAAGTAGAAGAAGTGAAGGAGCATTTCTAGCGTTAAACTGTGCGTCTTTGCCAGATAATGTTGCAGAAACAGAGTTATTTGGTTTTGCCCCTGGAGCTTTTGGTCAAACCGATAACAAATCGGGTTTGCTAGAACTAGCACAAGGTGGCACATTGTTTTTAGATGAAGTAGGCGATATGTCCGCGCAGCTTCAAGTAAAACTTTTGCGGGTGTTACAAGATGGCAGCTATCGAAGGATTGGCTCTGAAAAAGAGCTTCAAGTTGATGTTCGGATCATTTGTACGACTCAAAAAGACTTAGGTAAGTTGATGCAAGAAGGCCGATTTAGAGAAGATTTATTTTATCGTTTAAATGTATTAAGTTTAGTGTTGCCTCCCCTAAGAGAACGTAAGTCAGATGTTATCGCTTTAGCTGAGCGTTTCATTAAACAACACAGCGTTAAGTTAGGTCGTAAGACACCTAAAATGACTAAGTCTTGTCTTGATTATTTACAAATTTATCCTTGGCCAGGTAATGTGAGACAACTTGAAAATGCACTATATCGTGCGGTTTCGTTGTTAGAAGGTAACGAACTTGAAAAAGAAAATATACAATTGCCGTCATGCTCTGCGACAGTTAGTTTTGTCTCAGAAGAGTTTGCCGGAAGTTTAGATGATGAGGTAAAGCGTTTCGAAAAAGATATTCTGATGCGTCTATATCCCAGTTATCCAAGTACAAGGCAGTTAGCTAAAAAACTAGGCTTAAGTCATACCGCTATTGCAAATAAACTGCGTGATTACGGAATTAGTAAAAAGACTGTAAAAATACTGTGATGATAACGTTACCCGATTTATAAATTTGATAGAACACACATCATGTTTGTTTAATCTGAAATCACCTTAAAAAAAAGCTGGTTTGATGGGTGATTTCAGAGTCCATTCAGTGATGTGAGATGAGGGTGTTGGCGGATTCCTTAAAATGTGTGAAAAATTAAATGTTATATAAACTAAGATAATTGCCTATAAATTTTTAATCGGTAATTCAGTGGTGTTTTTGACTTGTTTAAGAGCAAAAGTAGAACTTAAGTGATCAACTAAAGGTAGGTTAGTTAGCTTAGTTTTGAGCAAGTGCTCATATTCTTCAATACTTTCAACAATGACTTTTAATAAATAATCCTTGTCTCCACTTGTAGTATGACACTCTACAATTGATTCAATGCTTTGCACTGCTTTTTCGAAATCATTTAATGACTCACCGTCATGATTTTTCAAAGTGACATAAATAAATACCGACACACCTAAATTCAGCTTTTTATTATCAAGCAGTGTTACTTTTTGCAAAATAACTTTGTCTGCTTCAAGGCGTTTTACTCTTCTCCAACAAGGTGTGTGTGACAGGCCTACTCTCTGACTTAAATCAGCCATCGACACAGTTGCATCTTTTTGCATGACCCGCAGAATTTCTCGATCAAATTTGTCTAGTTTCATAAAATACGTTGTCTGGTTGAGGGCATTAACTTGCCGCTAGCATGATGAAAGTTTAATTCTTTTTCAAGATAATAAAGAGGATATTTATCCTAGTGACTGAATTCATTTGTAATTTATAGGTGTAACTAGAACAGCTAGTCAACAAAGTTGCAAAAGATGTCCTATATGTTTTGGGATATTATTAGCAATTAAGAATATTTAAAAGGGCAACATGATGTCGGTTTTTGAGCATAGCGAATATGATGGGCACGAACATGTGGCTTTTTATCAAGATAAAGTCACAGGATTAAAAGCGATCATTGCTGTGCATAATTCAAACCTTGGTAGTGCGTTGGGTGGTTGCCGAATGTGGCCTTATGGAAGCGACGAAGAAGCATTACGAGATGTGTTGAGATTATCAAAGGGTATGACTTACAAAGCAGCAATGGCTGGTCTAAAACAAGGAGGTGGCAAGGCTGTTATAATTGGTAACCCAAGAACTGAAAAAACGCTTGAAAAAATGTTATCGATGGGTAAATTCATTGATAGTTTATCTGGTCAATATATTAGTGCCGAAGACTCAGGTTTGACTGTAGATGATTTAAAGGTAATGAGCAGAAGAACAAAATACGTTTCGGGTATTCACGCAAATTATCATATTAATTCTGAACCCGCTGATGGAAATCCTGCTCCCTCAACAGCTTATGGAGTGTATGTTGGCCTTAAGACCAGTGTTGAACATGTAATGAATTCAGATCTTAAAGGTGTAAAAGTAGCTATTCAAGGTTTAGGGCATGTTGGCGCACGCTTAGCGAAACATTTACATAAAAAGGGTGCTAAGTTATTTGTGACTGATATGCACCCAGAAAATATTGAAAAAGCAGTCAGAGAGTTTTCCGCTATTGCTGTTAAGCCAGAAGATATCTATGACGTAGATGTGGATGTATTTGCTCCATGCGCAATGGGAGCCATACTTAATGCCAAAAACATCGCAAGACTTAAAGTAAAAGTGATTGCCGGAGCAGCGAATAATCAATTAGCCGAAGAAGAATGTGGCCAGTTGTTAGTCGACAAGGGAATATTGTATGCACCAGATTACGTGATTAACGCTGGCGGTATAATTGACATATACCATCAATCTATATCAAGCTCTGATAAAGGGTTACGAGACCATATTGAAAAAATTAGCGATACACTGCTAGAAATATATCATCGCGCTGAGTCACAAGGTCTTTCTACTAATATTGTCGCTAATCAGATTGCTGAAGAACGTTTCGGTTAATAATTAAGAAAGTCAATAATCAGATGGTTTTTAAAAATTTTGGATAATTTCTATTTTTTATAATTATTGTCGCAAAAGTGGGTTGCATCTGGCATAAGCTTTGTTCATACTGCGCCGCTCTTGTGAGAGCGATAGTTTTAGCAGGAAATATCAATGGTGACCTTTCGGTCCCTTCGCAATGATAATTTGTGAACCCGGTCAGACCTGGAAGGGAGCAGCCGCAGCAAACGACTCATGTGCCGAAGTGCGGCTGGAGGGTTGCCACCAAACCTTCCCTTATATATATATCAATTCTTATTTAAATCTGTTTGATCCAAAAAGCTAATGGCTTGACTTACCGCGTTAAGGGCATTCATTTCCATTTGCTGACGTTCGCTTTGGTGCAAATAAAACGCCATATCTACTTCAAATCGAATGTACCGAGGTGGGATCTGATTTAATGCAAGGCAACACAGGTCGGCCAAATAATCTTCATTTTTTGACTTGTTCAATCCCAAAACCTCAATTCTTTGTAATACCAAGTGTTCGTAGTAATTATGAATATCATCATCTAACTTCATGCTGTATACCTTATAAGTTATATTCTGCTATCCAATATATACACTAAAAGGATATTTTGCTTAAGACTTTAGTTTATGGCACATCTGCAAAGTGATTAATGCACATGCACCAGTGAGTCAATTACAAACACTACTTTTAAAAAAAGTTTTTTTGTTAAAATATTGTAAACATTGTTTTACTAGTTCAATGCATTTTGGTGTTTGATTAGTTATATCTAATAATCTAAGCCGCTCATCTTATTGACCAACCGACCTAATTACGTATATCATCAGATTAGAGGTTCACTACCTCGTTATTAAAAAGTCGTTTCAACGACAAAACACACTAAAATTGTGGTCCAGGGAGACATACATGTTTACAAATTCAAAATTGGCGAAAGCCATTCGATTGGCTGTTGTTTGTGGAGCGGCATCTGCCTTAGCTCCTACAGCAGTATTAGCTCAAGAAAATGATACTGATAGTGCAGAAAAATCAATAGAAAGAGTATCGGTTGTTGGATCTCGTATTCGACGTGCAGAGTTCGCTGCAAATGCCCCAGTCGCTTCTATAGGCGCTGAACAATTCGAATTAAGCGCTACATTTAACACTGAAGCCTTACTTAATACTCTACCTCAGGTAATACCAGGTCTTGACAGAACATCAAATAACCCAGGTAACGGAACTGCGTCAATCGATTTACGTGGCTTGGGTGCTAACAGAACTCTAGTATTGATAGATGGAAAGCGAACTGTACCTACCAACAGAGGCGGTACAGTAGACATAAACTCAATCCCTACTGCCCTTATTAAGAGTGTTGAAGTATTAACTGGTGGTGCATCTGCTATATATGGTTCTGATGCGATCGCTGGTGTTGTTAACTTTCAATTAAAAAATGACTTTGAAGGTGTTCAGATTTCTTCAGGTTATAAAGAAACTGAAAACGGCGATGCAGGACTTTTTAACGTAGATTTCACTCTAGGTGGCAACTTTGCTGAAGGCAAAGGTAACTTAGTTTTTAACTTAAGTTACACAGACCGTGATGATTTATTCCAAGGCGACCGTGATTTTTCAAACACCGCATTGTTTGATGATGGTGATGGCGGTTTAGAGCCTGGCGGTTCTAGTGGTGTTCCAGGAGCTGCAATATTTAACGGCGGTTTCTCTGCATTTTCTCCTGACAACTCTGGTATTATTTTTGGACAAGATGGCGGTATTCGTCCATTCGTAAGTAGTGGTGAAGTTAACGACTTTTACAACTATGCACCTGTCAACTACATACAGTTACCACAAGAACGTCATCAGGCTACTGTATTAGGTACGTATGAAGTCAGTGAGAGCTTAGAGTTTTATGGTAAGTACATGTTTACAGACAGCCGTGTACCTTCTCAGTTAGCGCCTACGCCAATTTTCCAAACTTCTAAATTCACACTTGATGGTAACCCTTTTATTACTTCAGAAGCGCAACAGATAATTTCTGATGCTATTGGCTTAGATGTTGACACAGATATGGACGGTATTGCTGACGAAGCTGGTGGCGCTTTATTACGTCGTCGTCTTCAAGAAGTGGGTCCTCGTCGTTCAGAAGATGCGTACACTTCTTATCAATTCCAAGTAGGTGCTCGTGGTAATGTTGGTGATTCTAGCTGGTTTTATGATGTATTTTATCAAACAGCTAAATCACAAAATGCTAACGCACAATTAGGTAACGTTAACCGCGGTCGTTTTGACCAATCGTTATTGTTGGCAACAGATGCTGCTGGACAAGTTACTCTAGACGCAGATGGTAATCCGTCTTGTGCAGATCCATCAGCTAGTGGCTCTACATCAGCTTGTTCACCATTAAATATATTCGGTGAAGGGAATATCTCTGATGAGTCCGCTCAGTTCTTAAGAACAGCCGTTTCATCAACGGCATTATTTGAACAAAAAATCTGGGGTGCATCACTTTCTGGGGATACCAGCGATTGGTTTGAATTACCCGGCGGTGCAGTAGGTATTGCGGTAGGTTATGAGCACAGAAACGAGTTCTTTGAATTCTTACCTTCTCAAGATTTAGCTGCAGGAACTATTGCTGGATTCAACGGCGCTCCTGCTCTTGCTGGTGGTTTTACAGTAGGCGGTTATTTTGTTGAAATTGATATGCCATTCTTAGACGGTGCTGAATTTGCAGATTCATTAGATATGCAATTAGCATATCGTTCTGAAGATTATTCAACCTCAGGAACGGTAGATAGTTATAAAGTAGCTGGTTCATGGGCACCTGTTGATACTTTCAGAATACGTGCAGGTTACAACACTGCCGTTCGTGCACCTAACATTGGCGAGTTATTCTCTCCACGTGGCGAAGGTTTCCCTGGCGCAGCTGATCCATGTGCTGGAAATGGCCCTGCGGCATTACAAACAGAAGCCACTAGAGCTATATGTTTAGCAACAGGTGTTCCAGCTGACGTAGTGTTTAGTAATGCTATTAACCCAGCTTCAGGTCAAGTTCGTTCAATTGGTGGTGGTAATCCTAACTTAGTTCCAGAAGAAGCAGAAACCTTAACAATTGGTTTTGTTTATGATGTGAGTGAAGATTTGTCGGTAAGTGTTGATTACTTTGACATTCAAATCGATGATGCAGTTGCTAGTTTTGGTGGTGGTACCAACAATATATTAGCTACTTGTTATGACCCTGCTGTTAATGGTTCTGGTGCAGGCGGACAGTTCTGTAATACAGTAAACAGACGCTCTGACGGTACAATTGATTTTGTTGAAACTGGAAGCCAAAACGTAGCATCTATTACCTTAAAAGGTGTTGATGTTATTTTGGGCTATGATGTCGAAGCTTTTGGTGGCGATATATCAGTTGATTATCTAGGTACCTTCACCTCTGAAAGTGATTTCTTGCCGTTTGAAGGCGGAGAAGTTATTGAATGTGCTGGAAACTTTGGTGCAAACTGTGGTCAACCTGTTCCAGAATACAAGCATCGTACATCAGTTAAATATGCTACAGACGACTTTACTGCTCAGTTAGCATGGCGTCATGTTGGTGAAGTTAACGATGATGATGATGGAACGGATTTCACTGTTGAGTCGATCGATGGTTATAACTACTTTGATCTATCTGGTACTTATTATATCAATGACAACTACCGTCTAACTGCTGGTATTGATAACTTGCTTGATAAAGCTCCACCAGTAATTGGTGATAACGATCAGCAAGCAAATACTTGGCCTGCAACTTATGATGTATTTGGACGTACTGGATATATATCTTTTACTGCTGAATTCTAATTTAAGTAATTTAATTAGTTAGTAATTAAATAAGTAATATCAAAAGGTGGGCTTAGCCCACCTTTTTTTTTGTTTTTTGTTGAGGGTACAATGAGTCAAAGTGAAAACTGGTCTGACTATTGGGAATATGAAAGTTCAAAAGGCGAAGTGTTTGTTGATAAATCAGGTAATAAACATCCTGAATTGGCTGATTTTTGGAAGCAAATTTTTAATGACTTTCAGCCGACTGAGCGAATAATTGATTTAGCGTCAGGTGCAGGTTCTATATTCCATTCAGTCAGTCATCAAACTTTTTTAAATCTACATGCTGTCGATATTTCGAATGTTGCACTTCGGCGTTTACAAGAAGATATTCCTCAAGCACAGATACAAGTCGGTTCATGCAATAGCTTATCTTTTTCAGATAGTAGTTTTGAACACGTGCTAAGTCAGTTTGGTATTGAATATTCTAGAGAAGATGGCTTTTACGAAGCGTTGCGAATTATGACTCTTAATGGAGATTTCACCGCTCTTGTACATTATAAAAATGGTTATATTGACGATAGAAATGCAACTGAGTTAGAAGGCATTGAACTGCTTATTGATGGTTCATTTGTTGATTTATCTAAAAAAATTGCCAATTCATTCAATAGTAAAGACACCACAAGAACTCAACGTTATATTCAAGAATTTTCAGCTATTGAACCTATTATGCATGCTTATTGTGTGAAGCATAATTCGGGTAT
>CAZMDX010000668.1:0-3573 GCA_964564805.1 uncultured Pseudoalteromonas sp.
AGTCGCACGTAATGAGTGTGACATAGCAATTGCTAATAGCTATTATTACGGCATGTTATCTGTCAGTAACAAACAAATTGATCGCGATGCATATCAAAATGTCGGTATTTTTTTTCCACAAACAAACAATCTTGGTACACATGTTAATATTAGCGGAGCTGCACTAACTAGCTCAGCAAAAAACAAAAAAAATGCGATTAAATTTATTGAGTTTTTAACAACCCCTAGCGCTCAAAAAATATACGCCAACAGTAATTATGAATACCCCATACGTATTAATATGAAAGCAGGAAGTCTACTGGAATCATGGGGAAAGCTTTCTCCTGATACAAAATCAATTCGTAAGCTATCTCGGTACCATGAACAAGCAATGGCAATTATTCAAAAAAGTAATTGGTAAGCATGGCACCTAACAACGCCTGCAGGCAGTGAGTAACCGGGTTACAGTGGTTGAAACCTAATATTGTGGAGTATAAAAATCAAGCGAACTGCCTCTCGCAGTTTTTCGACCAAGCTTAAGTGATTATATAAGTCTCAATCGACTGCCCTGTAGAGGCTCTGCATGGGTATTGCCCTAAAAAATTGAAAATTTATTAGTGAGCCTTGAGTTATAAGTAATTTAAAAACATCACCGCGCGGCGTCGGCCTTACCGATTTGGTAAATCAAAAATACTGAACCCATCGATTGATACAATAGAGACAAATGACACGATTGTAATTTGTTTGAATGTGTAACACATAAGACCTGACTCCGCAGGTTTATATTAACAACGATGTTTATAGCGTTGGCCTAAATAACCATCAGTTCCGTGATGTTTTACAGGAACATTCTTGGTAATCTCACAATTAATTATCATGGCGGTCAATGTCAGCTGTGCTGCATATCTTGATAAATTACGATGGGTGTATTGTTAATGATGGTTTCATGCTTCTTTTCGGTTTGATTACAGCTTGTTTATTGTAAACCGCCTGCTAAAAGTATTGCTTTGGGCACCCATAGTCTTGACTGTGGTTCCAATTGCAATCGGATTTTCAGATTTAGTTGCAACACTGTTCGGCGACATGGCACCAGTCACTGATAACCAAGTGGTTATCATCAGTATATATATGCTGGTACTATTTTTATTAGATGATCTGACGCGTTTTATTAGACTTAGCCATGCATAAAGTGCCCGTTCTGTGGGATTTCTATGAAGTACATCATTCAGCAAAAGTAATGACACCTATGACAATATATCGAAGTCATCCTTTTTAAAGTTATTCATACGCATGAAAAATGGCACTTGCTCAGGGGTTAGTAGTGGGTATTGGTTATTATGTTTTTGGACCAACATTGAGTGTGTTCGATGTATTGGGTGCCAACATTTTTGTATTTGTTTTCAATATCATGGGAATAAACCTTCGCCACTCCCAAATATAGTGGTATTGGAGAGATAAAATTGAGTCATGGTTCATTAGCCGCACACAACATATGCCTTAACCGTTTGACCACTGAAGCTGATACGTTCACTAACGTAATCCATACCCATTACAAATGCAGAATCGATAGAAGGCATGTCGGAACGTATCCAGAGCCCGGGATTATGATCCGGTGCATTAACGAACTCATCACCAACAGAATTACGAATTGAATCATGTAGTCCACCTGTTATTTTTGCATCGTTGTAAGCATAAGTGAATGTACCTGTCCAGTTCTCGGCGATGTCACCTAACACACCGAATTCGATCCCTTGACTGGTCACGTCTCCAATTTGCATCACACTAGGTGGGCCATCGTTTATCCCTGTATCGTCAGGGTTGCCGACGGTGACATTGTCATTGTCATTGTCATTAATGATCTCATAAAATATCAGTGTGGTTAGTATGGCATCGTCAAACCACTTATCTTTGACACACAACTCCCATTGTCTACTTTCTCAAGGCTCTAGCTTACCGGACGCATCTTCATCGAAATCATCATATAATATCGTAGAGACTGATTGTGGGTTAAAGCTACTGCTTTTTGAAACAAATGCAGACATATCCTGATTGGGTTGATAAACCATGCCAAAACGTGGTGATATGTCGGAGTCAGAATAGCCTAGGTTATTGGTATTGTTTTCTCCTTTAAAACGGTCGTAACACATGCCAACAATAGCCTGCCATTGCTCACTTAATTCGACCTGATCTTGTATGTAAAGCTCTGCCCGCTTGTTACCTGACTCCCTCAAAGAAAATTTTCTGACAAGATAAGTGGAAGGGTTTGATCTATATATTGGATTGACAATATCAATATTGGGAATAAGAGATGGATCTCCGCGGCCTGCAATAAATAAAAAACTCTGTATCATTTACAAAATAATCACCACCGACGAGCAGTGTATGTCGCATATCCGCTATAGATGTTGTGTAAACGAAATCAGTGGTCACACTGTATTCATCGTTAGTGCGGTATTGGTTACGAAACTCTCCTACCCTAGTTCTGCCATCTTCTAATAACCCTCTGCTCTCATGGTAGTTTTGAGTCCTTTCGTTGGTCAGGTACAACTATTGTATTAGATAAATTTTCGCCAATAACTGAATTGATTATCGTCCACAGGAACACCTCTTAATCGATGCCCTTCAAGATCCTAATCAATAAAGTCATACTGGAATATTATTTCACTGGGCAGCCAAGTCATGCCTAATGACAACAATAATGTCTTTGCTATATCTGAAGCCAGCCAACGAGCGCATATTCACTTTGTGCCAGTTAAATAAGAACACCAACAAGAAAAGAGTACGGCTGTGTTGACATCACGGGAGTGTCCATAAACGTCTTGTTAAATACGGTTAAATATATACTTTTCATAGAAACTGACTTCACAGGCAAAAAATAAAAAAGGTGTTCTACATTATGCAATAAAGCAAGGCATACAAAATCAATCTAGCTCAAGTGGTGGCTCTATCCAAAACGCTTCTCCTTCTAGGGTACCTAAAAACACTTTTAGCTGTATCCGCTCCTGCTCGCTTAACTCTAAGGTTTTAATATGCTTAGACAAAGTTGCCGTAGGAATGTTGTTACCCTTGTTATCTAGTTCGCTATTTTGCCACCAGCCGCCATTGTATATATGAAGTAAAGTGTCTAGGTCTTTAATTAAGCCATTGTGTAAATAAGGTGAGGTTTCAGCAAAGCCGCGCAAGCCAGGTGTTCTAAAAGCGCCCACATTTTCAGCCTGCTTGGTCACCCGGTAGCGTCCTTGAAATTCATCCACATTATGAAAAGAAGAACCTAAATGATGAAACTTGCCGTCAGACAATAAATTACCGTTATGGCAATTTGCACAACGTGCTTTAGTCCGAAATAAATGCAGCCCCTCGATTTCAGTGTCTTTAAGCATAGCTCTTTCACCGCGCATGAATTTATCAAACTTGGTATTGGTTAACGTCACTTGGCGCATAAAAGTCGCTATCGCTCTGCTTATATGCACCGCGGAAACCTCTTCAGTCCCAAAAGCGTCTTGAAACATAGGGGTATAACCTTCAATCGATATAATACGTGCCACCGCTGTGGAGAGATGCGCTGCCATCTCTAGCGGATTTTGCCAAGTTTCA
>CAZMDX010000669.1:0-5218 GCA_964564805.1 uncultured Pseudoalteromonas sp.
AAACAAACCTGCGGCAATGGGGCAAGATGCTTTTAATAAATTAAAAGCATCTGCTTTGACAACGATTGACGAACAGATAATTCCCGCTTTTAAAACTTTTCAAACATTTTACAACAGCGAATATGCAACGCAGTGTCGAACTCAAGTGGGCTCATCTTCACTTCCTGAAGGTGCTGATTATTATGCATATCGTACGCGGATGTTCACTACTACCGATATGACACCCGAACAGGTGCATAAAACAGGCCTTTCAGAAGTAGCGCGTATCAAAGCAGAAATGGAGGACGTCAAACAGCAAGCAGGTTTTAAGGGGACATTTGCACAATGGTTAGCGTTTTTGCGTACGGATGAACAATTTTATTTTAAAACAGGACAAGAACGACTTGATGCAGCCGCCGTTATCGGCAAAAAAATTGATGGCGCCTTGCCACAACTGTTCACTAAATTCCCGCGTATGCCGTGGGGATTAAAAGAGATACCACTAGACATAGCCGAAAAAACCACAACGGCTTATTACCAAAGACCAGCAGGCGATGGCTCAAGGGCAGGGTTTTATTTTGTGAATACTACCAAGCTCGATACACGACCTAGTTATGAACTTGAAGCCCTATCTCTTCATGAGGCAGTACCTGGACATCATTTCCAAATTGCCTTATCACAAGAACTCGACTTACCTGATTTCCGTAAGTTTGGTGGCTTTACTGCTTTTATCGAGGGCTGGGGCCTGTATTCTGAGCGCTTAGGACTGGAAGTAGGATTTTATCAAACACCTTACTCGAATATGGGGCGATTATCTTACGAAATGTGGCGAGCCTGCCGGTTAGTGGTCGATACTGGTATGCATGCTAAAGGTTGGACTAGGCAACGTTCAATTGATTTTATGACAGAAAATTCAGCCTTGTCTTTGAATAACATCACCACCGAAGTTGACCGCTACATCACATGGCCCGGACAAGCGCTTGCTTATAAGATCGGTGAACTAAAAATCCGTGAGCTAAGAGCCTTCGCTGAAGCTGAACTTGGCGGTGCATTTGATGTTCGCTACTTCCATGACAAAGTACTAGAAAACGGAGCGGTACCATTATCAGTGCTCGAAGACATTATCAAAAGTTGGGTGGCGGAAGAAAAAAGTAAAGGATAATTTAACGGCCTAAATCCTATAACAACTGAGCGCTTTTATGCGTTTCAATCAAACCTGTTGTTAATGGCTAATTTAATAGCCGTTATTAGACTTCATGTTCAACAGGTTTTCAAAAAATTTTAGATTACATCTTCAGCTCCAATAATAGTGATGTTGGGCCTTCGCCTTACCGGTAATGCATGAATTAAATTAATGATGTTAGCAATGATTAATCTCGAATGAAGGTAACCCAGTAGGACGATGGCCATCCTAACGTCACTCGACAACTCAGAGCTATCGTAGGGTAAATTAAATAATACGCTAGAAATGTCACTGAGCTGTCAGTTGAATATTCCGGCAAAAAGAACAATTTGAGTAAATAATACCACCGGCAATATGGTGAAATATTCTGCTTCGTTAAAAGTACTTCGCCTCTTTTCAATAAGGATCCGCAACAGCATGTAGAACAAAATCCACAAAGTTGACTCGACCACTAACCATACTAATACAACCAATTTAAGGTGTTGATTAGTCATAGTACTTGGCAATGATGATTCGAAATATAGTTTTGAAATATAGTTTTGAAATATGCCATAGAAAGAATAATCAGCTAGCGCTGAGCCCATCACAAAAATCAAATAATATTTAGTATGTAAAACATGAGAGTCTTTGCGCTTTTTGCCGTCACGAGAAGCTCTACTTTTATTCAATTCCCGCCAAATTGTTTTGTACCGTTGAAGTGGAGATAGAAATCTTGAAAATAAAAAATGGTAAAATAACGGTGCAAAAATACTGCGGTGATCTCCTCAAGTGTATGATTCATAATGAGGCTGAGTACTGAGTTTTCCTGACGTTTTTTTAATCGAGTCAAACAGCTTTATCATGATACACAGCGGCCTCGTTATTGTTCTATGGATGTCCATTCTACTGCCACGAAATTATATAGGCTGTTAATTAATGTCTAACTAAGTTGTTGTTAATAATTACATTGCCAGTAAATTGTTATCCTTGACATATTTTTCGCTGGTGAATCATTTCAAGCGCAAGTCGGCTTGAATTATGTAACTCAGCCGTTTAGCCATTTCAATTTAACGTTGAAGTAGGTCATATTTATAAAAGGCGCCAGCGGCGCCTTTTCTGAGTTATAAAAGAATTATTTTTCCATTTGCACGTTTAACTGCACTAGGGTCGTGGCCAGGTTTGCACGAGTTAAGGTGTTATCTGCTGCAAAGGTTGCAATAATCACCGGCTCAAAATCAAACGGTCCTTGCTCTAAAGCAACATTGACACGCATCAAGCCTAAGTCCAGAGCTAGTTGCACATAACCACGTAATTCAGCAGGAATAGAGTCACTGTCGGACACTTCGACTTGCTGATTAAATACCGATACTTGTAGCTTTTTATTGGTATCAAATGCTTCGGCTTCGGCTTGTAAACCCAAAGACTGGACTAAGCTGTAAGCTAAAGTTCCACGGTTGACTAAGCCATCGGCGTCGAATTCTCCCTCATCGTTTGTAAGCAATAGTGCTTTTTGAGTAAAGAAACGGTCTTTTAAACTACCACCTGCTTGAGTGGCGGCATTAACAGCTCCTGTAAACTCATACACATCATCAAACTGTTGGCTATCACCCAGTGTTGATTGGCGTAAACTACCGGCTAACGTTAAGGCGTCAGCTAATTCAATACGCGTGAGGTCTTGGTCAGGCATAAAACCACCAGACTTACCATCCATTAGTCCAAGGGCCACTGCGTACTCAACCCATTTTTGACCAGGGTGGCCTTGTACATCACCTAAATTAGTATAACCATCAATTGCGTACTGCTTCACATTAACATCAACGTTATCTGGCGCTGCTGCTAAGCCAAACAGTCCACCCACTTCCACTGTCCAAGTGCCTGGTATACCTAGTGCGGTAGTGCCGACAAAATTGGTCAATACAGGGGTACCCGTACTTGAGCGATAACTCTTACCTTCTGGATCAGTAAGTACTATAGAGATTGTGTTAGCGACGGTTTCGCCCTCAGCACCAATACTTTGATCCACCCTTGCTTGGGCAACAACAACGGTTACATTATCATCGACAATAAATTCAACACTGTTATCTGCTATTGGTGAATAACTTAATGGCTGCGTAACCTCGCTATGCACTATTACAGTAGCACTGGCGTTAAACTCACGATTTGCTTTTGTTACCTCACCGTATTCAGCCTTGTCTGCAGCGGCTTTAACTGCCGCATGGGTGTTCACATAGCCGGCACCAACTTCCCATGCTTCTCGGCCTGGCATATTAGTCGCGGTGTCTTGAAGTATTCTCTTAACTCCACGCCAGTTGAGTGTCGGATTAGCTTCTAACATTAATGCAACAACACCTGCAATATGTGGTGCAGCCATCGAAGTGCCTTGCAGGTGGGTGTAATAAGGCAGTTCTGAAGGAGCAAGAGCGATGTCGTCAGGCGCACTTAATGCCTGTAGGCTAGATGTACTGGCTTTAGCTGATATAATGGACACACCAGGTGCAACCACTGTAGGACGGTCTACCCAATTGAATGTTTCACCATCCATAGTGAACTCACCGCCATGGTCACGCAAACCACGTGAACTAAAGTCAGCTAAGGTACCGTCTTTAGTTCCAGCACCAACAGAAACAATCCAAGGCGCTTTTTTATAATTACCGGTCATAGTGTGTTCACCATTTCGGCCAGAATTACCAGCCGAAAACACTACAATCACGCCATTATCACTCAACAGTTTGGTCGCAATATTAGTAGGGTCATCTGGATTAAAATCATTACCGATATCCCCCGTGCTTCCGAACGAGTTTGTAATTACTCGGATATTGTAGGTAGCTTGATTTGTTTTTGCGTAATCAAAGCCACCAATTGCGTCGAGAATTAATAATCCCGCACCAGAGCCGTATCCAATAAGATCAGCACCAGGCGCTACACCTGCATGACGGCCTCGACTCATAGCGCCATTACCACCGACAGTTCCAGCCACGTGTGTGCCGTGTCCACCACCTAAGTCAGTATTTGCTACGTTTTCCGTAAAGGTAATGGGGGCGGTACTATTTAAACTATTTAAGTTAGTTTGTGCTGCGACATTTTGCACCACGTGTTGAGGAAATTTCAGGTCACCGTGGTTTCCGTCGACACCTGAATCATTAATTACTACACCTATATTACGACCGGTGTATGGAATTCCTTGTGAGCGCATGGATTCATCTTTACGCAACTGCTGCACACCTGTTAAAGCAGTTGCATCAAAGTTTTCATAACTAAGCGGCGCATTGTGCCATACCGACACCACGTCGCTGCGGCTATAAATTGCATTGATTTGTTCAGTAGTGGCTAATGCACCCACGATAGGTAAACTTTGCATACTGACTGCAGTGTTTATACCAACCACCGAAAGCGCATCTAACTGCGCCTTACTAATAGCGTTTTTGCCATCAAAACTAATGATGACTTCATGCAAAGTACTTGGTAAAGAAGTTTGCATGGTACTGACCAAGTTGGGGTCGAGAGTTTTGGCGCTCAGTATAGACGAGCAGCTCAACGCCAAAAAACTAAGACCCAATTTCAAACATTGTTTTTTTATTAATTTCATGATGTATTCCTGTTGGTGTGGCTTAGTTGGATTACCACAACAAAAAATTTAGACGCAAGTACCGTAGTCATAAGTGGCTAATCTTTAAATAGGGGTATACACCCACTTAACCTGTTATCAAAAGTTAAATTGACAATATTGGAGAGTAGTCTCAGGATTATTTAATAATGATGAGTTAGAAAAAGAAGCCAAGAAATTGTTGCGGTGTTTAGCTATCCAACAAGCTAGCTTGTAGCAGGTATTAAATTTAAGCGGCGCGCTTTAATAACGCTAAAAATCTCAACATCTAAAAGTAAAAAAAATAAGGAACCTTGACTCCTTATATTTATCCCTTAAAGGTTTTGTCCAGATTGCAGGCCTTTATTTGATTTACCAATATCAATAGGATAAATAATTAAGTAAGTATAAAACCCAAAATTCCCAACAACAAAGTTATCTATTGCGATGTGAAATTCTAGCTAAAATAGGCATTTGTTGTGTTTAATACTTTG
>CAZMDX010000670.1:0-2998 GCA_964564805.1 uncultured Pseudoalteromonas sp.
ACAGCTGCAACCGAGTCTTCACAGTCCATGATGGTGGTTAATGCTGACTCTAAAAATACATCTTTGATGTTAGCTGTATCTTGCTGGCCAATAACACTATGTTGATCAAATTGAATTTCGCCATGAATGTTATTGTGTTTAATTAGCATACAGTTGGGGTGTTCAATTGTGCCTTGGAAGCCGACGAACTGTTCCGGTTTTTTTAAGCCTACTACTGTGTCGTCGGCTAAAGTGACCAATAGCGCACCGCTATCAATAGCGTATTTTTTACTTTGTATATGGCTACCCGTTTGAAGTGGTGCAATCACATCTAGCCAATTTCTGGCATAATCGATCACTTGTTGCCCTCTGGCAGCATCATAACCTTTGGTTTTGCTGCCAGCAGTTTTCTCGATAATATCCGAACCATAAATTGCGTCGTAAAGGCTGCCCCATCTAGCATTTGCTGCATTTAAGGCAAATCTGGCATTGTTAATAGGTACAACTAATTGAGGACCTGCCATGGTGGCAATTTCAGGATCGACGTTTGTAGTGTTGATTTGAAAATTTTCGGGACTAGGTTGTAAGTAACCAATCTCTGTAAGAAAGGTTTTATACTCTGGAACATTGATGGATTGCCTTGAGCTGCAATATTGATCTATTTGCTGTTGAAGACTGACCCTTTTTTCTAAAAGACTTTGATTAATAGATAAAAGTTCAGGTAAAACATTTGCAAAATTTTCCCAAAGTACGTCAGCTGTTATCTCTACGCCGGGTAGAACATCTTGGGTGATAAACTGGTCTAGCTGTTTAGCAATCTGTAACCGGCCTTTTCGAGTGTATTGAACTTGTGTGGGGTGCGTGAGTTGCATGTTTGATTCTTTGATAATTCGCAATGGAGTCAGTTTACCTTGTTAGTATTATACGTATTAATTTATGTAGGTTATTCTTTCCATTCATGCAGAAAATTAACATCAAGTATCAGACAGTTCTGATCCAACCTGTGCAATCAATCTTCTAAGCCATATGTGACCCGCGTCATGTTGAAGCAAAGCACTCCACGCCATCTTTAAAGCAATAGGAGGAATATCAAACGGTGGTTTGAGTATTTCGACTTCAGGATCGTCTTTGTACATATTGGCGGCTTTGCTGGGTAACGTAGCAATCAGATTTTGTGCTTTGGCTAATTGTAAGGCAACGTGATAATGACGAGTAAAAACGCGTATATCGCGTTGTTTCCCAATTTTTGTTAACTCCGCATCCACCCATCCCAATTTTTGTACTTCGTTAGGGTCGATGCCCACACCCACACCAAAACCAGTTTTACTAACCCATATATGTTTATGAGACAAATATTGTTCTAGAGTAAAGTTTTTCACTATGGGGTTGTGGCTATTCACCACACAAGAGAATGTGTCATACCACACTACCTTTTGGTGAAAGGAAAGAGGTAGCTCTTCAAATCGGTTGATTGCCATATCAACTCTACCTTGCTCTACGTCATGAAATGTCACATCACTGGGAGTAATTAAATCAAGGGTAACGTTAGGAGCTTGTTTATTTAGCCTGCCGATAACTTCCATTAGCAAAGTAGATTCCGCATAATCACTGGCCATGATCCTAAAAGTACGTTCACTTTGAAATGGACTAAAGTCAGTGTCTGGCTGAATAGTTGTTTCGAGCTTTGATAGCACATCACGGATAATAGGCTTTAATTCTAAAGCACGTTTGGTAGGGGTCATGCCATCGCTAGTGCGCACTAACAACGGATCTTTGAATAAGTCTCTTAGTCTTCTCAAGCCATTGCTCATTGCAGGCTGGGTAATACTTAATTGGTTTGCCGCTTTAGTCACACTGCCTTCTCTGAGCAACACGTCCAAATAGACCAATAAGTTTAAATCTACCTTAGCAATATTCATGATTATTATCTCGATATGAAAAATTATGTCATAGAAGAATGTTATCAGTATTAGATATCTTTTCCAGATATTAATTTTTTGTTTAAAAACAGATAGTTGTAAGCTTTTTGAAAAGAATTTTGAATTTAAAAATTGTTAGTTGGTTATCATAAACATTTATTTGTGGAATGATGTCGATAACTTTCAGCAAGTACTGCAAGTTATCGACAATAGGTAGATTATAACATTTTTAGTTTAAATGTTATTCGGCATCAAATTGATTCATAGTATTGTCTTCACCAGAGGCTTTAAGCGCTTGTTCGCCAGAGAAATATTCCTTATGGTCATCACCCATATTTGAACCAGCCATTGCTTGGTGTTTAACACATGCAAGGCCCTGTCTAATTTCTCTACGTTGTACACCTTTAACATAGGCCAACATACCTTGGTCACCGAAATAGCCTTTGGCTAGATCATCGGTAGACAATGCTGCTGTATGGTATGTAGGCAAAGTAATAAGATGATGAAAAATACCGGCTTCTCTTGCTGCATCAGCTTGGAAGGTTCTGATTTTTTCGTCTGCTTGAAGGGCTAAATCGGTGTCATCGTATTTAACTGACATCAATTCATCTCTGTTGTATTGACTTAAGTCCTTACCCGCTTCCGACCAAATATCAAATATTTGCTGGCGGAAGTTCAAGGTCCAGTTAAAAGATGGTGAATTGTTGTATACCAACTTTGCGTTAGGAATTTCACTTCTAATAGCTCGAACCATATCGCCAATTTGGCCAACATGTGGTTTTTCTGTTTCAATCCATAGTAAATCTGCACCATTTTGTAGTGACGTTATACAGTCCAATACTACGCGGTCGAAGCCTGTATTTTCCTGAAATTTATATAATCCATTAGGTAAACGTACTGGTTTCACTAATTTACCGTTTTGTTTTAGAACAGAGTCGCCATCTACTAAATCATCAATCGATGTGACTTCACTGGCATCAAGAAATGCATTGTACTGAGCCGCTAAATCACCTGGTTTTTGTGATACAGGTATTTTTTGAGTCAGTCCAGCACCTAATGAGTCGGTACGTGCAACTATTACCCCATCATCTACGCCTAGC
>CAZMDX010000671.1:0-2063 GCA_964564805.1 uncultured Pseudoalteromonas sp.
TTCGTTGCCAGTTACAATAATCTTCAAAAAAACTACCGGTATCACCCGCGCTGACATTTTCACGGCCATGTTCACTTGGATCATTCAACACTTTATCAAAACCAATACGCAGCGTTTCAATCCAGTCTTTGAATACTCCCTTTATCACAATTACGCCATCCCGTGCGTAAGCGACTTTTTGCTCTGCTGTTAGCCAATGTTGTGTACTGACTGGAATTGTCATGTCATTTACCTATTATTCTATTCATTTTGAAGCGCACAGAAATCAGTATCCAATTTACTAGCAATTAACTGACAATTTACCGCAGTAAATATAAATAATGCCTTTAATATAAACAACATGCACATTAAGGCTTGTTGTTTATATTAAAAATATTACAAATAACCATCCAAAACACCTTAAAGATGATCCAAGGTTTAATCGTGTAATACAAACGTAAAACACACGATTAAAGCTAAATCACCTAAAATTTATAGTCAGAATCGAAGGGGGCAGCGTTATTGATTTCCCTAATTGGCTATGTTTAACAAGATGGTTATATTTAACAAAACACTCATCGTAATTTAGCTAAAAACATAGATCTATTTGATAAGATCTAAAATAGGTGCATTGGTAATTGTTGTTCTGTTAATTCGTGTTTTTAAATGAGGCAATACAATCGGCCAAGGTAGTTGACGTCTGATAGACGACTGAAAAAATCAATAACACTGACCCCATCGATTTCTGACCCCATCGATTTTTATTGACGACTGTATTTATGATAACAGCAATACGGGTAACTTAGACGAATGTAATGATGCTACTGATGTTAACGGCGTTTGTGGTTATTACATTAACGATGAATATCCTTATGGGCCAATTTGTACTTTTGGCGAACATGAGACATCGTTTGGTAAAGCCCCACCATCACGTTGGGATGATGAATTAGCCGATCCAACGGCCATATTCGATGAGCTGGGTAATAAAATTATTTGCCATTAAATTACCTCTACTTGAGCGAGTATTGATGAAATAACCAAGAAGGAGAAAACGTGCATCTTGGTTATATTTACGTTTTAAACTATTTGTTTTTTACTATGAAGTGCTTTAGATGTGACCAAATGAAATGTACGACAAAATAAACGATAGCAGAACCTGTTGCTATTACAGTACCAAAAATTATCGGTAATACAGCACCAAAAACGAAGCTCATACTCAGAATAAAGCCCAATATAAATTCTTCCCTATACACTCTGAAAAACAGGGCGAAAAAAAGTATGCCTGGAAACAGCACCGCTGAAACGTCAGAGTAGCCATACAAGAAAGTAAGCGAAAGTATTGCTCCATAGACGAGAGAAATAACAAAACTAACGGCTGCTTGCTTAGACAGTAAAGCTACACTTTCAGGAGAGCTGTTAACAAGGCGATTTTTAATACGTGCTAACAATCCCCATGAAATAACCGGTAGTAATAATGCTCCCCACCAATTTGACATAGCAGGAAAGTCAGGGCTTTGAAATAGGTGGTGGCTTGGTACACCATCGTTGAAATGTTGCCAGATTAGTAGTGACCAAATGGTAAGTGTCACAAACCCGACAAAATAGTTATTAAATCTCGACAGATGTTTTTCGTTCATACAAAAATCCTTTATCAGCAGTTATAAAATATTCCTACACTTTATCAAATAGTATTTAGCAAATAGTATTCCAACTTAATAAGTCTTATTTATAAGGAGGTACAGACGATACTTGATAAGTAGTGATTATGAATCAACTAATAAATAGTGAATTAGACTATTTATTAAGGTGAAAAACTGAATTGATGTGGTGTGCTAGAAATGACGTCTTTATTGATTGAGTGCATTAACAGAAAAACTTGATCGTAGTACGGCCAGTAAATATTTAAGTCGGCTGGTGGATATTGGCCTGTTATTTAAACACAAATTATCTAAACACAAATTAGGCAAAGACAACTATTACCTCAACAGTAAACTTGATGACCTGTTATCCAATGAATAAAACATCACATTAAAGAAGTCACTTAATCCCCAAGTAGCTGAGTTGGGTTGAGATGGGTTGAGGTG
>CAZMDX010000672.1:0-2512 GCA_964564805.1 uncultured Pseudoalteromonas sp.
TTATTCATTTCAATCACTTCATCAGGCCTTATTGGATATGACATAGCGCTAGCATCCTCGGCAAACTGACGTTCTCGAATGGTTCTGACATTTTGGATACGATGTACAATAGGGGAAGACATGTCAGCACTAAATTGCTGGTCACGAAAAACGGTTAACCCTTCTTTCAGACTCAATTGAAACCAATCGCGACAAGTTACTCTATTGCCTGTCCAATTATGAAAATATTCATGAGCAATAACAGCTTCGATATTAAAATAATCTTCATCTGTAGCAGTTTGTGCATCAGCCAATACAAATTTGCTGTTAAATACATTAAGGCCTTTATTTTCCATGGCGCCCATATTAAAGAAATCGACTGCCACTATCATGTAAACATTGAGGTCGTATTCAAGTCCAAATTCAGTTTCATCCCATTCCATGGCCTTTTTTAGTGAGTCAATAGCGTGTTGACCTCGACCCAACATGCCTTTATCTACAAATAATTCTAAGGCAATAGTTCTACCTGACTGAGTAACAAAACTGTCTTCTAAGAGGTCGAAATCACCAGCAACTAGGGCAAATAGATAACAAGGCTTTTTAAATGGATCTGACCATTTAACCCAATGTGTGCCGTCCTCTAAGTCACCAGAATCGACTTTATTACCATTAGAAAGTAAAAAAGGAAAATGTTTTTTGTCAGCGATAACAGTTACATCATAGGTTGCCAAAACATCAGGCCTGTCCAAAAAATAAGTTATTTTTCTAAAGCCTTCGGCCTCACATTGAGTGCAGTATGCATCGGCTGCTAAATATAAACCCTCTAAGCTAGAGTTATCTTTAGGGTTAATTGTGTTTTCGATACGTAATTCAAACGTATCATTGTTTGTATCAATGGAAAGCGTAGTGTCTGTTTGCTGATAAGCAGACTCTATTTTACCATTTACGTGTACAGACAATAAATTGATGTCTTCACCATCCAAAACAAGTGGCCTGTTGTGTTGTCCATTTCTGGAAACTTGCGAAACACAAATTACTTTTGTTTTTGTTTCAGCCAAAGTGAATTCTAGTGAGACGTGATTGATTAAAAAATCAGGTTCTTGGTAATCGATTCGTTTTTTGACAGCAGAAATAATAGTGGACATCATATCCTCAAAATAAAATAAATTAAATTTAACAGAACATATACAAGGTTTGCTGGCGCTGCATCAAATCAATGTGTTCAGGCTTTTGTGGTTAATGGTCCCTGTTCAGGTTCTTGTTTGAGCTCTGGTATAGGTATACGTAAAATTTTAATTCCCAAATAAGCATAGATGATCGCCAGGACAGGGTTAATCAAATTGAAGAACGTATAAAAAATATAATCCAACGGGTTTACTGCTAGTACGCCTTGCATATAAACACCACAAGTATTCCAAGGAATGAGAGGCGAGGTTAATGTACCTCCGTCTTCTAAACTTCTAGATAAGTTCAGCTGATGCAGGCCACGTTTTTCAAACTCACTTTTATACATTCTACCGGGCATCACAATTGCCATATATTGGTCGGCGGTAATGATATTGGTTCCAATACAAGTCAATATGGTTCGGGTGATCATATCACCTGCCGTAGTTGCCCCCTTTAAAAATGCACTGACAACCCTTTTAAGTAAGCCAACTCTTTCCAATACAGCACCGAATGTCATGGCACACATAATTAACCAAATAGTATTGAGCATGCTTGACATGCCTCCACGACTTAACAAATTATTTAGTGTATCGCTTGTTGTTGAGAAAGATACACCATCAAATAATGCTGTCCAAACTACGATAATTGAGCCTCGAAGTGCGCTTACACCATCACCGGCTAAGCCTGCAATAACTTCTGGTTGAAATATAGCAGCCCATATACCTCCTAATAATGCCCCTATAGAAACAGCAGGAAATGCAGGAACTTTTTTAATCGCCATTGTCAATAATACCAATAATGGTATCAACATATGTAAACCCAAATTAAACTCTTGTTGCAATAGGCTTTGCATTTCTTTGATACCACTAGACGTATCAGGCAAATCGGCACCTAAGCCAATGACTACAAATAAAATGAGGGTAATAATAATACTAGGAACGGTTGTCCATAACATATACTGAATATGTTCAAATAAGTTAGTACCTGCTATGGCGGGCGCCAAATTGGTTGTCTCTGAAAGTGGTGAAATTTTATCACCAAAATATGCCCCAGAAATAATGGCACCAGCAGTAATAGCTTCTGACATCCCCATGCCTATCGAAACCCCCATTAATGCTACACCTACTGTAGCAGCGGTGGTCCAAGAACTACCGATACTCATAGCAACAATAGCGCAAATTAGGCAACTAGCAGCATAAAACATGGATGGATTTAACAAGTCTAAGCCGTAATAAATGAGAGTTGGCACTGTACCCGCCAACATCCAAGTTCCAATAAGGGAACCAACCGCTAATAATATAAGGATGGCACCCAACGAGCGAGATATCCCCTTTACTATGCCTTGCTCAATATCATCCCAACTATA
>CAZMDX010000673.1:0-2668 GCA_964564805.1 uncultured Pseudoalteromonas sp.
AGTTATTACCTAGTGACCAGCAAAGGCTCGATATATATTTCTCCTTACCGGATGAAATGGGTATTAGCCCTAAAACCTTAGCAGAAGAGCATTATTTTCATAATAGTATACAAAGCCACAGTGCTTATTACTCAGACCAGCTGCATTTACCATTGGTACGAAGTCGCTTTATCAGTCAACAAAAAGGTGAACAAAGTGACTACCGCTTAAACCTTAATTTGTTTTCTTATCAAATTCGTGTTGCCTTGGATACCGATATAAAACAAACCATTAAGCTTAAAGATAGTAATGATTTTTATCCGCAAGCCATAGTGTTGGCAGAGCAAATTTCTGGATTACTAAAAAAACTCAGAAGGTACACGCCTCCCGATCGAAAACTCAGAGCGTATTTTGAAAATGCTGACAACTACCTCAGTTGGCAGGTGGAACAATCGTTTTTAAAGTTACTTTCCAGAGCGCCAAAAAGTACTGATTTCACCAGTGAGAGGAACTTCTTATTTACGTTGTGTCGTAGTGAAAATGAATACCGAGAAATGAATCAATATAACTCACAGGTAACTTTGGCTGACCCCAATCGCATTACCAATAAAATGCGACTGCTACAAAGATTGATTGAATACGGTGTGGTGTTTCAAAAAGAACTGAAAAGTCTCAATAGCAATTTAAAACGTATTGTACGTGGCACCGTGACCGCCATCATTATGGCTTTTGTTATGGTGCTGGTATTAAATGCTCGCACTAATTTTACTGAAGTTACGATTGCATTAGTTGCTATGTTGGGTGTTATTTATGGCTTAAGGGAAATCTTTAAAGAAGATATTACTCGTATTATTTGGCGTATTATCCAGAAAGGATTACCAAAATGGAGAATTGTTTATAGTCATAGTGTTAATAAAAGTCGAGTGGCAAGTCAAACTATTTGGCTTGAATACATTCGCAATAAAGATTTGCCCAAACAAGTAGATAAATTATTTCAAACACGGCGCCAGCAAAATAAACAGGCAGCGCAACTGTTACATTTTCGTAGTGACAGTAAAGTAAATGAAAAAAGTTTTTTACACGGTTATGACGAAATTCAACAGCGTATTTACTTTAACTTAACCCCTTTTATTCGTTTCTTAAAAAAAGGTGAGGGCCGATTATATTCTCTCGATAGTAGTAAAATAACAAAACAGGCTGTTGAGCGCCGTTATCAAATCAATGTGGTTTTAATGCATACGGATAAACAAGAATTACAACAAATGCAGCGTTTTAAAATCACCTTAAATCGTTCCAACATAATTAACATCGAGGCAATACAATCAGAAGAGGATAGTTGATAACGATTGTTTCTTTGTTTTGAGAACAACAGTTTAGATAGTTGTTTTAAACTCGTCTTTAAAGTTGTGAAGTGCCTGTTAAGTCTTGTTTGATTGAGCGGCTATTAACTTTAGCCCTGCTGTAAAAAGAATCACCCAAGGTCGCCCATTAGATATTTTTTGGTTAAGTAGGTGAAGCAGTCCCCTAGATTTTTTTAATCAATCTTATTTAAAAAAACAATGGTTGGTAATTGAGCTCAATATTTAGAGTCATTTGATAAAGTTGCAATGTGTGTTTTTGTCATTCTTGTCATTCATTATTTGTAATTTCATTCTCTATGGAGATTTTTGCAATGCCCATTTTGTTTTTAAGTTAGTTCTTCACTACTTTTCAAAAATGTAACTATGCAACTAAATTTGAGCGCTACAGCCTAAAGTTTTGGTTGTTTTTAAGATAATTTCATCCTATTAATGTTCTGACTTTTTTCTTGGTCTAAACTAGAATATATTGTCCATCCAATACCCTGTGGCCTCAAAGTATTAATGATTAAACCTATTTTAAGTACCCATGTTGGTTCCTTACCTCGTTCACAATCAACCGTCGATTTTATTTTTGCACGAGAAAATAACGAAATTTATGACTCTAGAGAATTTCAAATTGAAATGACTTCTGCTGTTGCTGACGTGGTTCTCAAACAGAATCAAGCAGGTATCGATATTGTGTCTGATGGTGAAACTTCAAAAATTTCTTATGCTACTTATGTGAAGGACCGCTACAGTGGATTTTCAGGGGATAGTCCACGAAATGCTCCAGCAGATTTAAAGTTATTTCCTGATTTTCTTAAAAAATTAGTCAGTTCTGGTGGGACGCCTACATACTCTCGACCGTTTTGTACGGGTGAAATTAAAAGTAAAGGAACTGATGATCTACAACATGATTTGGATAATTTAAGGTCAGCGGTTACTAAACAAAAAGCTAGAAAAGCATTTATGAATGCGGCCTCTCCTGGCGTAATTGCACTTTTTTTACCAAACCAATATTACCCATCCAGAGAAAAATATATTGAAGCCCTCGCTGATGTGATGAAAGCTGAGTATAGGGCAATCATAGATGCAGGTTTTGATCTTCAGTTAGATTGTCCTGATTTAGCGTTATCACGACATATGTTATTCCAAGACCTCAGTGACGAAGCATTTATCAAAATTGCTAATACTCATGTTGAAGCGCTCAATTACGCTATTGCCGGCTTACCCGAAGATCGCGTGCGTATTCATATTTGTTGGGGTAATTACGAGGGACCACATGTGTGCGATATCCCTATGCAAAAAATGTTTAATACCTTAATGTCAGTTAATGCAGGACAGCTATT
>CAZMDX010000674.1:0-4864 GCA_964564805.1 uncultured Pseudoalteromonas sp.
CTTACGTGCAGCATAATCAAGCAATTGATCTTGTTGTATTTGAGCCACTGCAAAATATCGACATTCAGGATGAGAAAAATAAAAGCCAGATACAGCAGCGCCAGGCCACATAGCATAACTCTCTGTTAGTTTCATACCAGTATTTTTTTCAGCATCTAACAGATCCCAAATTAATTGTTTTTCAGTATGCTCAGGGCAAGCAGCATAACCTGGAGCAGGCCGAATACCTTGGTATTTTTCACGAATAAGCGCATCATTAGTTAACGTCTCATCAGGAACATACCCCCAAATTTCTTTACGCACTTTTTTATGTAAATATTCGGCAAAGGCTTCTGCAAATCTATCTGCAAGGGACTTAACCATAATAGAGTTATAATCATCACCGTCATCTTCGTATTCTTTAGCTAAACCGTCTTCCCAAATGCCAGCAGTCACCGCAAAAGCACCAAGGTAATCCGCTTTGCCTGAAGATTTAGGTGCGACAAAATCACTTAAGCAATTGTTTGCCCCTTTAGATTTTTCGGTTTGTTGGCGCAGATGGTGAGCAACATGAATAACGTTACTGCGACTTTCATCAGCATACACCTGAATATCGTCTTGCACTCGATTAGCGGGGAATATACCCATGACACCATTGGCTTTAAGTTCAGAATTGTTACACAAGGTTTTTAGCATATTCTGTGCATCAGCAAATAAAATTTGTGCCTCTTTGCCAACCACTTCGTCTTGTAAAATACGTGGATACTTACCTGCTAAAGACCAGGTTAAGAAAAACGGCGTCCAATCAATGTAATCAACCAATTCCGCCAATCCAATACTCACTGCAGTCACACCCAACTTATTGGGTATAGGTGGTTGATAATTATCCCAATCAAACGTAAAACCATTTTCGCGAGCTTGATCTAAAGTGACAGGCCTGGTGCGCGGCTTTTTCTTGGCATGTTGTTGACGCACTTTTTCATAATCGAGTTTTAATTCTTCTGCATAAATGGCACGATTTTCAGCTGTGATCAATTTTTGACATACACCAACAGCACGACTGGCGTTAGGCACATAAACGACGGGATGTTGATAATGATGTTCAATTTTTACTGCAGTATGTGCTTTTGAGGTGGTTGCACCGCCAATTAGTAATGGCAAGTCAAAATTTAAGCGCTGCATTTCTTTTGCGACATGTACCATTTCATCGAGAGAGGGTGTAATTAAGCCAGAAAGACCGATCATGTCGACATTTTCATCCTTAGCCACTTGCAATAATTTTGCACTGGGCACCATGACCCCTAGGTCGATAATCTCAAAATTATTACATTGCAGCACAACACCAACAATATTTTTACCGATATCATGCACATCGCCTTTTACCGTGGCCAACAAAATTTTTCCGTTACTGCTTCCTTTATCTTTTTCAAGTTCGATATAAGGATTGAGATAGGACACCGCTTTTTTCATTACACGGGCAGATTTAACCACTTGCGGCAAAAACATTTTCCCTTCACCAAATAAGTCTCCTACTACGTTCATGCCATCCATTAATGGCCCTTCGATAACGTGTAGGGGTTTTTCTGCTGCCAGACGTGCTTGTTCGGTATCTTCCTCTATAAAGTCCATAATACCGCGCACCAACGCATGCTCTAAACGCTTATAAACTGGCAATTCACGCCATTCAAGGTTGTCTTTAATTAACGCTTTACCGTCACCTTGATATTTTGGCGCAAGTTCTAAAAGTTTATCTGTAGCGTGCTCATGACGATTTAAGATCACATCCTCGACGGCTACTTTTAGTTCTGGTGGGATCTGATCGTACACCTCCAATTGTCCAGCATTTACGATACCCATATCCATACCAGCTTTAATAGCATGATATAAAAATACAGAATGCATCGCTTCGCGAACAGGGTTATTGCCACGAAAAGAAAACGACACATTTGATAAACCACCTGAAACATGAGCGTGGGGTAAGTGCTGACGAATCCGCTGTGTAGCATTTATAAAATCTACAGCATAATTATTATGCTCTTCAATACCTGTTGCCACAGCAAATATATTAGGGTCAAAGATAATATCTTGGGGTGGAAAGCCGATTTTTTCAGTAAGTAATTGGTAACTACGTTCACATATTTCAAATTTGCGATCTTCAGTATCGGCTTGACCTTTCTCATCAAACGCCATAACTACTGTGGCAGCACCATATCGTTTTAACAGCTTAGCTTGGTATAGAAAATTATCTTCTCCTTCTTTCAAACTAATTGAATTAACAATAGCTTTGCCTTGCACACACTTTAAACCTGCCTCGATAACCGTCCATTTAGATGAGTCAATCATAATAGGCACACGAGAAATATCAGGTTCTGAAGCAATAAGGTTCAAAAATCTCGTCATCGCAGCTTCAGAGTCCAACATGGCTTCATCCATATTAATATCGATGATCTGCGCACCATTTTCGACTTGCTGACGAGCAACATCTAAAGCCCTTTCATAATCGTCGTCAAGGATTAAACGTTTGAACATGGCAGAGCCGGTTACGTTAGTTCGTTCACCTATATTAATAAAATTTGCTGAGGTTTTCGCCGCAACAAAAGTAGGTAGCTCTATATCTTCTTCATTAATACTCATCACAACCGCCTAGTGGACAAAAGGTTCTAAACCAGACAGGCGCATCTTCACCTCTCGTTTTATTATTTTACGAGGCGCATAATTTTTTACCGCATTAGCGATGGCCGAAATATGTTTTGGTGTGCTGCCACAACATCCACCCACTATGTTTAATAAGCCTGATTTTGCCCATTCTTTTATATGTGCTGCCATCTCATCACTTTCCATATCATATTCACCAAACTCATTGGGTAAACCGGCATTAGGATGAGCCGAAACAAAACACTCAGCAATTTGGGATATTTCATCCACATATTGACGCAATAAGTCAGGACCTAGCGCGCAATTTAAACCGAAGGAAAATGGCTCTACGTGATTCATCGAATAATAAAAAGCTTCAGCTGTTTGGCCGGACAATGTCCGCCCAGAGGCATCGGTAATGGTACCTGAGATCATCACAGGTAACTTGAATCCAAGCTCATCAAAAACCAACTGCACCGCAAATATCGCAGCTTTGGCATTTAATGTATCAAAAATAGTTTCCAGCATGATCAAGTCCACACCACCTTCAATTAGTCCGTGAGTAGCCTCTACGTATGCTTCAACCAATTCATCAAAAGTAACATTACGTTTGGCAGGATCGTTTACATCTGGGGAAATAGAAGCCGTCCGACTGGTAGGTCCTAATACACCCGCTACAAATCTAGATTTGTCAGGTGTTTTGACGCTAAATTTATCTGCTGCTTTTCTAGCTAATTTTGCTGCCTCAATATTTATCTCTTTTGCTAATCCCTGCATATTATAATCGGCCATGGAAATAGAGGTAGCATTGAACGTATTGGTTTCAATAATATCGGCCCCCGCATCAAGGTAAGCGCAATGTATGTCATAGATAATGTTGGGCTGACTCAATACTAACAAATCGTTATTGCCCTTCACATCAGAATGCCAGTCAGCAAAACGTTCGCCGCGGTAATCATCTTCTTCAAATTTATGTTCTTGGATCATGGTGCCCATAGCACCATCGAGCAACAAAATACGCTTGTTAGCTGCTTCAATCAGTTGTTCTTCTACTTGTTTTGGGGACTTATGCTGACTCAATGTCATTCCTGTTCTCTACTTCACTATAAAAAATAACCACGCTATACAAGTTAACGTTTACTCAGAAAGCTGAGCCAAGTCATAAGGGGTATTTTGGTAGACGTAATAATTCAACCAATTAGTAAACAATAAACTGCCATGAGCTCGCCAACTGACGATGGTCTCGTTGCTTGGATCATCATCTATAAAGTAATTCACTGGGATTTGAGGTTTACTATTAACCAATAAATCTCTTTGATATTCTTGTTTTAGACTCTCAGGATCGTACTCGGGATGACCCGTAACAAACACCAACCGTTTATCCTCAGACGCAACGATGTATGCTCCGCCCTCATCTGATTTAGCTAAAACATTCAGTCCAGGTATAGAAGCATAATCAGCCATGCTTATTTCACCAAAACGTGATTGCGGTGCATTAAAAATCGGATCAAAACCTCGCAGTAATTCATCGTGTTC
The DNA here is from genome assembly GCA_964564805.1 of uncultured Pseudoalteromonas sp. GTDB lineage: Bacteria > Pseudomonadota > Gammaproteobacteria > Enterobacterales > Alteromonadaceae > Paraglaciecola. The sequence goes on from CAZMDX010000674.1 coordinate 4,150, forward strand.
ATTTTGCACAAAATGGCGATAAACACCGCTCAACTTATGGTCACGAAGCCCTCTCTTTTTACCAAAAAAATGATAAATGGCGGCGTGTGCTGCCCAACATGAAAATAAAGTAGATTGCACATTACGTCGTGCCCAATCTAAAATGACAGTCATTTTTTCCCAATACTTCACATCCTGATAGGCAAGATGCGCAAGCGGCGCTCCAGTTACAATTAATCCGTCATATTGTTTATTGACCACATCATCAAACTCTACATAGAAATCATCCATGTGCGCTGCAGGTGTGTTTTTGGGTGCTTGGTTATCAATTCGAATCAAATCAATATTAATTTGCAAAGGTGTATTAGAGAGTAAGCGTAGAAACTGTTCTTCGGTTTCCATTTTATTCGGCATCAAATTCAAGATACCCACTTCCATAGGTCTAATATCTTGAGTAGCTGCGCGCTCGGTATCCATCACAAAAATTCTTTCTTTGTCCAACACATTTTGTGCAGGCAAGTTACTTGGAATTCTTATCGGCATAACGGATCTAAGACTGAAAATTATGCAAACAAACTTCGCTTAATACACCAAAAAAGTCAACATCTTTACGTCTAGACGTCTAAATGAAAAAATATAGAAATGTGAAAATTAATCTTAGAAAGGGCAAAGTCATCGGAAAGTACATCAGCACTTATCGACTAGACGACTACATTAAACTTAAAAAGTCTGGGGG
>CAZMDX010000675.1:0-4994 GCA_964564805.1 uncultured Pseudoalteromonas sp.
TAGAATCAAATGTTATGGCTCAACAAAAACTTGGGATTTATTGTGAGGCAGTTGCCTCTTTACCTACCCAGTGTAGGAGAGTCGTTATTATGAAAAAAGTGTATGGAATGCAAAACAAGGAAATATCTAGGCGATTGGAATTATCGGTCAGTACAGTAGAAAAACACCTCACCAAAGGCATCAGACGTTTAAATTCAACTATTACTAGCCGCTATGGTGAACAAGAGACTCAGTTACCATTGCAAGGGTCAAATCAAAAGGGGACAAAATAATGGATAAGATTACGGCATTCCCTAGCTCATCAGTGCTCGAAGAAGAGGCTTGCCAGTGGATCGTAAAATTCGAAAGTGATAATGAACCATCGACACAAGATATCCAGCGATTGAACGTTTGGCTATCAAAAAGCCCTGTGCATAGGGAGACATTGTTGCGATTGTCTAAGACATGGAGCAACATGGATATTATGTCAGGTTTAATGTTGCCATTGGGGTATTCGATAAGACCCAAGCGAAGTAAGTTAAAATCCTATGCTTTAAAACGATTACCATTTATTGCAGGTATTATCCGTGTGTTCAGCAAGGAAACCAAGACCTTGTTTCGGCCTTTTATTTTACCTACATTGATAGTGATTATGATGCTCAGTTTGACATTTTTTGGGCCGAACTTAATACCGGAACTACCCACAAATACTTATATCACGTCAATTGGTCAACACTCTACTCATGCTCTTGAGGACGACTCAGTACTAACGCTTAACAGCAACTCACAAGTTGAGGTTCACTATACGAAGAGTAAACGTGTAATAAATTTGTTAAGGGGAGAAGCGCATTTCGATGTTGTATCCGATCCTAACAGGCCATTTGAAGTTTATGCTGGGAATCGAATGATTAAGGCTGTAGGTACCGCTTTTTCGGTGTATCGTTTAGAGAATAATATCGAGGTGTTGGTGACTGAGGGGAAAGTTGACCTTGCAATTATCGAGTCGACATTATTGGTCAAACCAAAAGAAATCTCTAAATATGAGACCGATTTCAATCAAAAGTTATCACCAGATCCGATAAACAATAAAGTGACGGTTATTGCATCACTAGAGGCAGGGCAAAGTATTTCCATTCCCATCAGATCTGATAGCTTGAATACCCCGGTCGTTGACTATGCGCAAGGTGACTTAGTTCGAAAGTTGTCTTGGTTAGATGGTCGATTGGTGTTTGCTGGAGAATCACTTCAAGAAGTGGTGGCTGAAGTGAGCAGACATACACCACTAATAATTGAAGTAATGGATCCAGAGCTTAAAAAACTGCGAATTGGAGGGCAATTCCAAGCGGGAGAAACCGATGCTTTGTTTGATGTATTAGAATCTGGGTTTGGTGTTAGGATTACGCATATCAATAAGGGGCATGTGCAGTTAAATGCAAAATAGTTCCAACAACAAAATAAAAATTATAAATATGGGTGGTGGGTTTTTGCTGTTCGTTTGTTATATGTTGGAAGACGTTTCAAATAGTTTTTATTTATGGTCTTTAAAATATTTTAGAAGAGTAATGAGTTGTAGTTGTTTATTGGTTTTTTCTGCGACAGGTATCGCGAGCGAGCAAGAAAAGTTTCAGTTTGACATACCACAACAATCGTTAGCTAAGTCCTTAAATGCATTGTCAGACCATACTAAAACACTGGTGTTGTTTCCTTACGACCTAGTTGAAAAACGTCAAGGCAACGCTGTTAAAGGTCAACTCACTTTGGTTCAAGCAATCGACCAATTGTTACTCTATACCGGACTGTATGGTGGCCTTTCTAAAAAAGAAGTCATGATGATTAGTGAGCAGCAACCTTTTTCACATAAAAACACACATAAAAACACACATAATAATAATAGGAACAAAAATATGAGAACAAAAAAAAGTATACTGGCTACCACACTAGCATTTTTATTTTCAGGAGCAACCGTCTCAGGTAGTGCCTTGGCACAAGACGCAGTTCAGCAAAGTCAAGATGATCAAGCTGAAGTTATTTCCATTCTTGGAACACGTGGCGCACCCAGAACGGTCACCGATTCGCCAGTGGCAATAGATGTTTTCTCGGGAGAAGAATTCACTGCAAATGGTAATACCGCTGATATTACGGATAATCTTAAATCTCTTGTTCCATCTTTCACCGCGACACCCGCCACAGGTGACGGTAGTGCATTTATTCGTCCTACTTCATTGCGTGGTATGGCACCAGATCAAACGTTAATTTTGGTAAACGGTAAACGTCGTCACCGTTCTTCATTGGTTCAATTTTTTGCGCCTGCCGCTGGAAACGGTGCTCACGGTGTTGATATCGGCATGATCCCCAGCATTGCACTTAAGAGTGTCGAAGTACTGAGAGACGGTGCTGCGGCACAATATGGCTCAGATGCGATTGCAGGTGTTATGAACTTCCAACTAAAAGATGCCAGTGAAGGTGGCAGTGTGGTTGCCCAATATGGTGAGTTTTATGAGGGTGAGCAAAGTTGGATAGTCGGTGCCAATGCTGGTTTCGCCCTAGGCACTGATGGTTTTTTTAACATCAGTTTTGAGACCAATGACAATGAAGCACTTTCTCGCGGCGTGCAGCGCCCAGATGCTCAACAGTTAATCGATGACGGTGTTCAAGGTGTAGGTTCAGACTCCCCTTTTGGTGATGAACCTTTTGCACAATCTTGGGGTCGCCCAGAAACCAGCGGTACACGTGTAGCCTTCAACTCAGGTTATGAAATAAATGGTGCTGTCGAGTTATATATGCATGGTGGTTATGCTGACACAGATGGTCGATATCGTTTTTTCTATAGAAACCCCGGTCACAGCACTTTAAGTGGTGTAACGAGTCTTCCTGCTGGTTATACTCCCTATCTAGATGGCGCACAAAAAGATACAAGTCTAGTTGCAGGACTCAAAGGTGAGACTAGTTCAGAATTGACTTATAACTTTAGTGCTGGCTTTGGTAAAAACGAACTGGGCTATTTCCTAAACAATACGGTAAATTCAGGATTGACAGTCGATGGTGTTCTAGGTCAAAGAGATTTTGACATGGGTGGCTACGAACAAGAAGAAGTTAATCTGAATGCCGATTTCTCTATGCCATTAAGTGATGATGTTTTTCTTGGTTTTGGTGCAGAATGGCGTGAAGAAACATTCACTACTTTGGCCGGTGAAGCTGCTTCTTTAATTGGCGCAGGTCCCAGTGGTATGACGTCAGTCACTCCGGCGGATGCAGGAGAATTTAGTCGTGACAATATTGCCGTATATGTCGATGCTGAATACAATGTATCTGATGATTTATTGGTGCAAGGTGCTCTCAGATATGAAGACTTCTCAGACTTCGGCGGCACATTAAACAGTAAATTAGCCAGTCGTTATAATGTTTCTGACGATTTCGTCATTCGTGGTGCCATCTCTACAGGCTTCCATGCTCCGACTCCTGGTCAAGCCAATATTACCTCTATCATTACTACGTTTGATGGCACAACGGGCGCACAAATTGAAGAAGGCTTAGTTAGGGCAGATAATCCCCTTGCGATCGCAAATGGTGCACAAAAACTCAAAGAAGAAGAGTCAGTTAGTTTGAGTTTAGGCTTCACTTACAGTGGCTTTGACAACGGTAATTTGTCGGTCGATTTTTACAACACTGCAGTAGATGACCGCATTTACCGCACAGGTAATATCCCTGCTGGAGATGGTACCGTGTCATTCTTCACTAATGCACTGGATGTAGAACATCAAGGCCTTGATTTGGTCTACACCACTTCAATGGATTGGGGAAATAGCGCCGAGAGTAAGTTTACTTTTGCTTATAACCACAACACCATCGACGTGGTTGGTCAGTCTTTGGTTAATAGTATTCAACCTGTTAGTAACGCTTCTGTAGAAGATATCGAAAATAACTATCCTGAAAATCGATTTGTAGCGACTGCAGTGACTGATTTTAGTGACAACTATCAGGTGATGTTACGGGCTAACTTTTATGGCGAGCACTATGATGAACGTGGAACAATTAATGGTGATTCACCTTCTGCATTAGTCGATTCGGTTGTGTTTCTTGATGTGGAATTTAACTATTTCGCATCAGATGACCTCACTTTGACAGCGGGTGTATCAAATATATTTGATACATTTGTCGACGAAATCGGCGATGGTAATGCCAACCGTCAGAGTGTTGGCCTACAATATCCTCGTAGAACGCCTGCCAACTACGAAGGTGGTTCTTGGTATTTAAGAGCTAAATACCAGTTCTAATATTTAGAAATTAAGTCACAGGTCATCACCTGGCCTGTGGCTTCACCTTTCACCTGTTCACCTCAAAATCCCGTTCCAAAATAATATATTTTAGTCGTAAGATTTAAATAGATGCGAAATCTTGTCTGGTGGTTTACGCCACAAAAAAATCCAGTCTTCTGAAAGAGGGCTATGTCAAAAATTGAGGCAAAAGAGCAGTAAAAGATTTACTGCGATCAGCCCAAATTCATAACTACGCTTTTTTATTAAATAAGCTTAATTCAGATGGTACTGATATTGATCGTGGTGATGCGAGTAAATAGGCAACTGGGTTGTTCGATGAAATATATGCGCTGCTAAAACATGATAATCAACATGTCAGCATAGCCAAGTATTACCCAAAAGGAGCTTTTGTCACTTCTGGTTTATCCAAATGGGCTGGTGCAGGAGGGTGGCGCTTAGGCATTGCTATTTTGCCAGAAGATTGTGATAGCCAACTAAAAGACGCAATGTTAGGAATTGCATCTGAGACTTATTCCTGTGCTTCTTCTCCTATTCAGTATGCTGCCATAACGGCTTATATTGATAACGTGACAATGAGATTATATGTGCAACATCAAAGGACAATTCTCAAAGCCGTGGGATTATATATTCATAAGGCCGTAATTGATGCATGCTCACGCCCCTGTGGGGGGGATTTTATATTTTGCTTGATTTCACCGCTTATCGACAATCACTAAAAGCTATTGGACTTATTACTGA
>CAZMDX010000676.1:0-5935 GCA_964564805.1 uncultured Pseudoalteromonas sp.
CTGATAATTTTTTTATTTAGATGGTTTTCTGATCATTGTTAAACCATTTACACGAGATATATCAAAAAATATGATAGTGTTATCGCTTTGATCCACACATAAACTTATTATTAAGTAGGCTTTATTACATGGAAATCTTGGGGTGAAGTCACCTTATTGCAGTCTCTAGATCTGTTACTACGTTCTGGTATGTTTCGGTAGCGATTTTTGTACAAGAATATTGACAGGATTGGAGGGGAATAATTACCTGCTTGAAAGCCCAATACATGTCATTTGTTAATCCAATATTCTTCAATGTTTACTTGATAATCGCTTCTAAGAGCACACTCGATTTTTTTCTAAAAAAAAGCCCACAATAAAGTAGGCAAAGTTACACAGTGAGAATTACAAATAGATACTTCTAAAATAATATTAAAGATCAAAATATTTGTGTGTTTTTAGAACAATATACAACCTCAACAGCACACAAGGTAAAACGATTATATGAGTATCAAAATAATGTCTTAAATTTCTAAGGTTGTTTTCGGTGATTTAAAATTCAGTGAAATCGTTTTGTGATTTTTAGACAAGAGGGTCAAGATAATACATTCAAATCATATATATTCATGCTTTGTGGCTGCCTACAGCTCTTAATTTGTCGACATACCATTATCTTGTATAGCTATCCTCGCACTTTCCTTATTAGAAATTATATTGTGCACCGATTGAAAATGTACGTGTTTTATTGGGACGGGCACCGTACGGTTGTCTGCTGACGATATCTTGTTCGTCAGTTAAGTTTTCTATTCGAGCAAATAATTTTAGGTCTACAGACATTTGATAGTTACTGCTGATATCCACAGTAAAACTACCATTAGTTTTCTCAAAATCAGCACACGACGCACGAACGCATACTTTGTCAATATATACCGCGTTGATGTATGTCGACCAACTATTCGTTTCTAAACCTAGAGATATTTGCCCTTGATTTTCTGGAATATATGGAATGTTATCACCCGCACTTACGTTACCAAAAAACGCAGTATCAGCAATATCAGTATCAAATTCGCTATTGATATAGGTGTAAGTAATGCTAAGTGGAACTCTAATACCATTTAATTCAGTTTTGAATACAAATTCAATACCTTGTACCGTCGCAGCATCTCCATTAAAGGCGTTACCAATTTCACAATTGGTGCCAGATGAAGCGGTGCATTCACCCAAAAGGTTGTCGTAATCACTTAGAAAATAGATCGCTTCTGCGTTAAGTGTATTGTTGGCGAAACGAAATCCAAGCTCATAGTTAATCGCTTCTTCTTCTCTCACACCGGCTGAATTACTTGGGGCAGTGAATCCTTTATGCGCACCTGCAACTATGGTCCAACTATCATTCATTCTGTATAAGGCACCTAAGCCTGGTAACACAACTTGAGTATTATTTTCTCGATCATCACGAAAAGTACGTGCCTCACCGCCATTAAAACGTGTACGTTTTTGTTTGATATCTTCAAAACGTATGCCTGGTGTTAGTGTCCAATCACCAAACTCAATGCGGTCGTAAATATGCAAAGCCAGTGCTTGAGCTTCCTGCACTCTGTTACCTGCATTACCTAATTCACCTAAATCATTGAGCTGAAGCAGCCCGTTGATTTGTTGGTAAGTACTGTTGCGTTGCAACCGGTCTTCTTCATCTTTGTGTAGTCTTAAACCCACTTCTAACTGATGTGTGACTTCACCAATAGTATGATCCCAATACAAACCAAATTGAATACCACGAGAGAAGTATTCACGAGCATTTGAACGCAATTGAATACTACCTTCAGCAGTATCGTTATTGCCATCCAAAATACCTTGCAACTGTCCTGGACTGGTACCATTAATAGTTTCGTCATTATTCAACGCGGATATGATGTTTGACCAACTAGTGCGTGAATAATCTTGTGCATTACTACTGCCATCCAAATCAATGCCTTCGGTTTTAAACCAATCACGTCTATGTTGATTGTTATAAGCTGTGGCTGTCATGTTTATATTAGTATCAATCTCATAGCCGTAGCGCAGAATGACTTGGCTATGTTCAGTCGATATATTATCTAGTTCAGATAAACCATAACGTCTAATACTGTTTCCATCAAAATCAGCATCAGTTAACCCTAAATAGCTTTGATTGGAATCTTGGTCGGTTACTTGTAATTTTAGCTCAACACTATGAGCCGAATTGGTGGGTGCATACGCTAATTTGGTGGTGAAATCTGTTTCGTCAAGACCAGTGTTGGTGCCACTTCGGTCTATATTTTGAAAACCGTCAGACTGCCATTGATGTGCCTCAACCAAATAGCCAAAACCATTATCTAACGAATCGCCAAAGTTCGCATGCAATCGATATGTCGCATCTTGAGCCGCTTCTAGCGTAATTTGGCCTACTTGTACATCTGGTATCGGCGTGGACACCATATTTAATGCGCCACCAATAGTGTAAGGCCCTTGTGTAATCGCTGCTGGGCCTTTTACCACCTCAATGGCATTCATTCGCCCTAAAGTTGGGAAATAGTAAGCTGAAGGTGCAGAATAGGGTGCTGGAGCAATCAAAATATTGTCTTCAAGTAAGGTTATCCTACCACTGTGTTCCGTTGCCACACCACGTATGCTGATATTCGGGCGTAAACCATAGCCGTCTTCTACTTGAACCGAAACACCTGGGACTTGACGAATAACTCTTTGAATATCACTACAAACTTAGCTAATTCTTCCTCACCGATATACTGCGCGGCGCCTGTGGCTGCTTGTGCACCTGTTGAACTACCATAAATAGTCACAGTTTCGTCTGCAGATTTTGGAGAGTGTGCAAGAGCACTGTTTACCATTAATACAAAAGAAATAGTTGTCGCTAGAATGCTTTTTTTCATTAATAAATTACCTAAAAATCCGTGAAGGATTAAATGTGAAAGAGAATAACTTTGCGAGGAGGGGTAATAATTAAAGATAAATCTAAATTTAAATGGTTTTCATTAAGAGTTTATTAAAGGTGTTTATTACCATCTTGAAGCACAAAGTTAGTACAAGAAATTTGACAAAGTGGTTTTATTTATTTTGAAATAAATGAAGTTAAAAATATTTTAGTTCTTAATTGAACCTTGTGATTACGGCTCAAACTAACTCGACTGACACCTTTTACTGGTAGGTGCTGGTTTGCAGAGCATATGGCTATATTGTAGGTACGTAATAGACCCACAAAACATACTTTTTTATCAACATTAAATGAGCTTGAATTTGATGATTGTATGGTGGAGCGGTATCTACTTAGACACAATATTAATATTTATATCTTTTTTTCTTAAACCAGTATTTTACATAAGGCTCAATAGTTTAAAAACAGACAATAGAATAAGATGTTGTAGGTGCAGACACTGAAGGAAAGCCGATGAGGATAAGTGAGCAGTTAATACGTGTTACATTTAAGACACTTAGGCGCTGGACGCACCTAAGTGACGGCTAGAAAATGTTTAAGCAGTAATAGGAAACTGATAATCCGCTAAGCTTTTTCTCAAAGCGAGCTTATTCAATTTACCAGTGGCTGTGTGCGGTAATTCTTCGACAAATACAACATCGTCTGGCATTGATATTTTATGTAGTTTGGTTCCTAAAAACGTCAACATTTCATCTGCGGTCACGCTTGTTCCTGCTTGACGAACCACGACTAGCAGAGGGCGCTCTGTCCATTTTGGATGATAACGTCCAATTGCTGCTGCTTCGGTTACACCTGGATGATTTACGGCTGCATTTTCAATTTCTATTGAACTGACCCATTCCCCACCGGTTTTAATAACATCTTTGGTGCGATCAGTAATTTTCATATAACCTTGTGGGTTGATGGTGGCGACATCGCCCGTATCAAACCAGCCAAGCTCATCAACAGGACACCCCTCTGAACCGGGCACTTGCGATAAACCATAATAACCACTTGCTACCCAGGGTCCTTTTACCTTCAAAGCGCCAAAAGCGACACCATCCCATGGTAACTCTTGATTATTTTCATCCACAATACGCATTTCAATACCAAATACGCCTCGTCCTTGTAAACATTGTAAATCAATTAACTCTTTTTCAGATAAATTTTCCATACCTGCTTTTCTACAAAAAGTCGTACCAAGTGGACTAGTTTCTGTCATGCCCCAACCTTGAACGACTTCGCATTCATGTTGATGTAAAAATCGTTCAATAATAGTTCTTGGACAAGCTGCACCACCCACACTCACACGCTTTAGACTGGAAATGCTTTTACCGGTTTTGTCTAAGAAGTTCAATAAACCTAGCCAGATGGTGGGTACACCAGAACTAAAGGTTACATTTTCATCTTCGATCAGGCTTTGTAATGTTTCACCATCACCCATCTTTGGACCGGGCATAACCATTTTAGCGCCTACCATTAAAGATGAATAGGGTGCGCCCCACGCATTCACATGGAACATAGGTACTATAGGAAGGATTGTTTCTTTATAAGAAGCAGCTGAAACGTCAGGCATACCACCGCCTAAAGCATGTAAAAGTGTAGAACGATGACTATAGACAACACCTTTTGGGTTTCCTGTTGTACCTGATGTATAACACATGGCGCTAGCAGTATTTTCATCAAATTCAGGCCAATCAAAAGCAGTTGATTGTTCGCTTATAAGGGTTTCGTAGCAAATAACGTTAGACAACGTTGTTTCGGGCATATGAGCTTCATCAGTTAAAATAATATACCCCTCTACTTTTGGAAGATGCTTTTCTAATGCCTCCAATAAAGGTACAACTAACAAATCAACAAAAATAAATCTGTCCTCTGCATGATTGATAATATAATTCACTTGTTCAGGAAACAATTTAGGATTGATCGTATGACACACCATACCACTTCCAGATACCCCATAATAAAGTTCAAGATGGCGATAATCGTTCCAAGCTAAAGTACCAATACGATCACCAAATTTAGCTCCTAAATGGTGTAAAGCATTAGCCAACTGACGACTACGATTAGCAAAATCTTTATAAGTATGTCTGTGTCTTGGATTATCTGCTGTAACAGACACAATTTCCGAATCTGGAAAGTTCTTATCTGCATGTCGTAATATTGAAGAAATCATCAATTGGGAGTTCATCATCAAAGCTTGCATATATTTTCCTTTAAATTAACAGGTGCTTACAAAAGCACAAAAGCGTTTGAACCACAGAATCCACACAGAAAAAAGAGGCTTCGTTCTTAACGACTTTTTTCTCTGTGCAGCGAAGCCTTTGTGACATCTGCGATTAATATTTTTTTCGTAATTTACCAAGCAGTCACGCCACCATCGATGGCGATAGTTTGACCTGTCATATACGAATTACCCGGAGATAAAATCAATAACATGGCATTAACCACTTCTTGTGGTTTGGACAGGCGTTTCATAGGTGTACCTCTGGCCAATTGTGCTTGCCCTTCTTCTGACGCAAATTCGCCTAAAATAGCGGTTGGACTGTAAAAGGGACAAATCGCATTACAGCGCACACCCTTTCTGGCATATTCAACTGCGGCTGTCTTGGTTAAACCTACTACTGCATGTTTGGCTGCTGCGTAAGCACCACCTTTAGGTGCTCCGCCTAAACCCGCTAGAGAACTGATATTCAATACATGACCCTCGCCTTGTTTTAACATCGCCTCAATTTGATATTTCATACCAAACAACACACCATTAACATTGACGTTAAATTGGCTATGCAAAGTGTCTTCAGTCAATTTATGCAGCGGGGTTAAATCGTGAGCAATGCCAGCGTTATTGACACCAATATCCACCTGGCCAAATTTTTCTAAGGCTTTATCTACCATGTTTTTGCAGTCTTGTTCTTTGGAAACATCACACAACATCGATATTGCGTTATTTTGGTCTGGTAATGAGGCAAGTGTTTCACTTAAGTTTTGTTGATTGATATCACTTATCAC
>CAZMDX010000677.1:0-3506 GCA_964564805.1 uncultured Pseudoalteromonas sp.
TATATTTTCCATTCTTGATTAATGTACTTCCGGTTGCATATTTAGCACCCTCTATGCCACCTCGACTTGCATACTCGTACTCAGCCTCTGTAGGTAATCGATGTCCTTTCCACTTGGCATATGCCTGTGCATCGGCATAGGCGATATGTATGACTGGAAAGTCCTCTTTATCTTCGATATGACTATCAGGACCTGAAGGGTTTTTCCAACTGGCTCCTTCAGTAAAATGCCACCAGTTCATAAATGTAGCGGCTCCAACAGCTTGCGATAGCTTAACAAACACCGCAGAGCCGGCTGTTAGTAACTCAGTAGGAATATCAGGATAATCGTCAGCGTTAGGCACTTTTTGAGCTACCGTGACATAACCCGTTGCTTCAATAAATCCAGAAAATTGCAGATTAGTTACTTCATGGCGATCCATATAAAAATCTTCCACTACGCTTTGCATGGCGGGCATCTCATCTGGATATACTGCACCCGCACCCATTGTAAAAGACCCCCCTTCAATAAAGGCCATTCCTTTTGGTTCTATGCAGGTTTTTGCACTTTGTACCTGCTCAACATCAAACATCTGAGTATCAAGCAACTGATAGCTAAAAAACGCAAAAAGTAAGCCTGAGGTCCCCAATATTAAAATTCGTCTTGCCATGTAAAACTTCCACTTGGAAAAATTAATAATGTATTTGTTCTAATCATCAGTTATTGATTTTGCTAGATTGAAGCTTATTAAACTAGCATCTCTTGTAAAACCTAGCTTTTATATTTAATAAACTAATTAGTTTGGATAGTAAATAAATTCGTCCCCTTGGGCCCAACCTTCCTTATCCATTTTATCTATATTGATTGGCACTTCTATAACTGAAGTCCAACGCGGCGGCATAAGTCCAGAGATGTGGGTGCTTAGTAATGCCGCTAGTTGTTGTACCTTTTCTGGATGGGTTGCTGCAAGGTTATTTTGTTCGCCTGGATCTTCAGTTAAATTAATTAACCATGTTTTACCAGGACGCTGGCTTACTTGAAGTTTCCAGCCATCTGACAATACTGCTTGATAATGATCATGTTTCCAAAACAATGCGTCATGTAATTTTCCACTAGATTCTCCCTTACCATGAGGGATTAAATTTTTACCATCAATGATTCGATCACCAGGAATAGAGACTCCCGCTGCAGCCGCAATTGTGGGGAAAATATCTGTGTGGTGAACTACATCGTCTATTTGCTCTCCTTTGGCAAATTGAGCAGGCCACTTAACAAAAAACGGAGTACGAATGCCGCCTTCAAAAAAAGTGACTTTCCAACCGCGATAAGGTTTATTAATATCCGCCACATTAATCATATTAGTACCGCCGTTATCGGATACAAAAATGATCATGGTGTTGTCTGCGAGGCCATTATCTTTTAGTGCTTGAGTAACGCGGCCCACACTACGGTCTAACGATTTAATCATGGCTGCATAAACACGTTGTGTATGATCTTTAATTTGCGATAACGAATCGTAGTCGGCTTTTAAAGCCTGCAAAGGATTATGGGGTGCCCAATGCGCCAGATTTAAATAGAACGGACGATCTTTATTGGTTTCAATAAACTTAACCGCCTCGTCTGTGTAATAGTCGGTTATATAGCCGTCAGGTCTGAAATAGTCTAGACCATTAAAGCTGGCTGCATATGACATCATTGACCAGAGAAATTTGTTGTAAGCGTTTGAGTTTTGTTCGGCAGCGACTGAATTAGGATCGTCCGCAGGTAAATACAAACCACTTGCCATAAGCAACGCATCATCAAACCCTTGTTGGTGTGGCAACATGCCTTCGCCACGACCCAGATGCCACTTGCCTATATGACCAGTCTGATAACCTGCTTCTTTTAACATGTCGGCAATAGTGATTTCGGTGTTGGGCATGCCCAATTGTTGAAACGGTAGACGGTCCTCTTCGCCTTTAAAAATAATTGGTGGAGCAAATTCTGTTTGCTCAGTTAATGCATTCATGACGGTAGACATGCCATCTGGTACAGGTGTTGATTCAAAACCAAAACGCGAGCTATAACGCCCCGTCATAATAGCCGCTCGAGATGGGGCACAGGTTCCATCTGCGGTATAACCGTGAGTGAAGTTAACACCGTTTTCAGCAAGTTCATTAATGTTTGGGGTTTTTAATGCGCCGTTATCGACGCCACCACCATTGAGACTGATGTCGTTCCAACCTAAGTCGTCGGCTATGATGAGAATAATATTAGGTTGACGTTCATCGGCAGGGATCACCGCTAAATCAGCTGTTTGAGGTGTCCACTGGATCTGTTTATGCTCGGCTACAGGATGCTTCAGTTTATTGATGATGCCTGGGGCATGCAAAATAATTTGCTTTTGCATGAGTACGCCGACAACAACGATGAATAATAAAGTGACACCTGTCCATTTTAAAAATCTCATACCTAACCCTCTACTTTCTAATTTTGAACATTTAATTTTAGTCAGTCGCGATAATGATATTGGTAAAAAAAGTGACCAGGCACGATTGGAGCTGCTTATTGTCTGGGCTTTCTGCATGGCTATAATAAACGGTATTTAATCAAGTTTACTATTGTCAAATTACATGACAATACGTGTTATTGCTTGATTATTATGTGATTTAATCGAAGACAATGCACTTTATGTTTAAACAGAACAGATGACTACTTCGTCTTAAGATCAAACTATATGTTGAAAAATATTGGAATATTTAATCGGAGAAGTCTGGCCATACTTTTCATCCTTGAAAACCTTTACAAAAATATAATCGCTTTATTTTATATTTTCATCTGAACCGCCAGTCGCTAAATTTTAAGAGCTCTGATAACCCCGCAGATACTCATTGTTATAACAATAAATGTATTTATCTCATAGATTTAGCAGTAAAGATAATAATTGATGACAATACAAGCAACGCCTCCACCAAAAAAGGAAAGCTCATGTTTCAAGGTATGCGATTCATCAAACTGCTTATTATCTTCATCATTATTGAGAGCGCCTGGCTCTATTTATTAAGGGGCGTACCTCAGGATGAAATTCCATACCCAGATACCACCACCTATGGTGACCTGTTAACTGGCTAAAGTGGTAAGCCCATACCATATAATGAGCTCCTGTTTGCATACCGATCTTGGTTTGATTTAAACATTATTATAAACAACGACCTGAATAATGTGCTCTCAAACCAAGAGTTCGACTCTTCAAACTTTGATGCAATCAAACGAATAACTGGGGCGAGCCGATTGATTAAAAATGGCCATCGGTATTGGGTTCTAGATAAGATCGAAACATATGGAAAAACACCGATTAAAAGCATCGGTGGGCATGGGTTTTAGTGCCCGGGCATGTCACAGTTTCAATGTGAGACGTCGTTTCTAGAAAACCTTATGCAGCAATGACACTCGAAAGAGACACCATTGATCCATTGGTGATCCAAAAGATACTCAGTCACCTGAATACAAAAAATGACGAAGTCGTTGAATTATTGCCCCCACAAAGT
>CAZMDX010000678.1:0-2542 GCA_964564805.1 uncultured Pseudoalteromonas sp.
TTGATAACATTGGAACTTGGTTAAACAACCGCTGGCTAGAAAAAGACAAACTTCTTTCTGGCCAACAACGCTAATTTTAACCGTGATCTGCGGGGTCAGAGTCTGAGGTATCCCCACGAAATAAGCAGGTAATTAATTCTAAAATAATTTGAAATATTCACGGTATTTGGTGATCAGATCAATCGCCAAAATCACTAAAGACCAAAGAGACCAATTACAGAGATACAATTACAGACAAAAATTAAGTATCCGGGGTCAGAACAACGTTAAATAATAGCGGAGCCGTTTTTATGTTTACCATTCCCAAAATGACCATATCCTGCTTTGCCCAGAAAAATTACAAGACATCAGGGTTGAAAATCGATTGGCTCAGAACATTAACAGGGCATCCGCGTTAATTAATTTACTCCTTTTTTTTGTCCACTACATCTTCAACTTGGCTGAACTTGATGCTACTTTACCCGTTAGTATATTATTGATTTTTCTCACATCTTTCATTACCTCTTGCCCCCCATATTCCCAGAAATTCAGATTCTTAAGGGTGTTGGAGCGAATGTATTGTGGTAAAAAGTGGCTCATTTCTCGTTCAAAATCCAACTGGGTTGTTTTGTCTTCCATTACCGGTTAGGAATCGCGCTCGGTGTTTTCGATATATGCTTGAATCGATTTTTCCCTTACTTCTAATTTTAGGCGGACAAGCGTGGTGTCTTGCATTATGCCCCCGTTGCCTTAACCACGTGATATCCCATTCATCTCTGGGTTTTATTCTGCGCTGACGAAAGGCGAATGCGACCATTTTATCAGCCATGATTTCACTCAAACTTTACACAGGAATAGGTAAGCTAGATATGGGTGATTGCAGCCCATAATGATCGATAGTGGGGTGAAAATGGCGGTCAAATGAGGGTAAAGCACACATCAATATGTATTTTTGTGGTGGTAAATCGGGTCTATCTGCGTGTTTTTATATGGTGATTTTCCACGTAGAGGTGTCGTTGCTTACGCTTTTTGTAAGGATGGCGCGAAAAGCTTTGTTATGCTCTCAATTGAGCATCATAGCCAGATCACTTACGGTGAATATTCCGCAATGCCCATTATTGATAACCTAAATGGTTAATTTATTCAGACTTTTGAATACACTCATCAGACGCCCCCGAGCATCTATACAATACACCTCCAGTGGCAGTTAAACGCCAACTTATCAAGTCTACATTTAATTTCTGTTTTAGAGGTTTTTTGTAGATTTTAAAGCGTCAAATTAACAGAATAGCCATGTTGATTTTGTTCTGACCCTGATAGTTTTCTGATAGTACTGAGCTATGTTGCCGTTCGCTCACCATATATAGCCGAGATCATCGCCAAGAGAAAAATAACTTGTGACACCCCTGCTGCTAATAAGACTGACAAATGTCGACTGTCGACATAATGTTGCGGAACAACGTTCAACACAGAGACTCCCCCCGCCATCCAAAAAATCGCCACTGAGAAAAATGACATGATCCAAAGCATCGTAATCCATTCCTTTAACAGACTTTGCTTATTCTTTAGACTGGCATATAGAACTGCCGCCGAGAAGCCTAGGTGCAATATCCCCCATAAAACATAATGACCTCCCCCTGGAGAGTTCAGCATGGTTGGATAGCCAATATTTAAACCCCAGCTAATTTCAATACACCCAAGTCCTGTTCCGGCGAGAAAATAAAGATAGAGCTTATAATGCGTGCTCCGCTTAAATGGTTGTTGTTTGATCACTAACCAAGCACCTAAACACATCAGCAATGCACTGAACGCTGCAAACATGAAAGGCATCGTAGCCCCTTGATTAAAAATCACTGCCGTTTCTTTTATAAAAGCCTTTTCATTCACAACACTTAATACAAGGTCGGAGTCTGCCATCCCCTGGGTGAAAACATAATAATAGAAAACAGAAATAGACCCTAAAGCTGAGAGTGCGATGATGCCGTATTTTGTGATTTCTGACAGGTATAAAGACGGCGTGTAGTTTTTTCTAATGGGTGAGGAATGGCGATTAATAAGGAATACAAGATACGCAACTAAGTAAGCCTGTGTATACAATATCGCATCAACAAGGCCATTATTCACAGCATGAGTTTGCCCGGTATCCACAGCCGCTAATACCAACCAGTCATATCGCTGAAAAGGCGCGGTTAAAAATGAACCTAGAGCGATTGTCATCCAGCCCATATGTTTATTGTATTGTCGCTTAAATAGATAAAATATGGATATCCCAATCGACATCAGTGTTACACCCGTCAGAGTATATAAGCCTACTTGACCCGTCAGTGCCTCATACGTTGTTTCTGGGCCCGACCAAACCAAATAAAACAGAACACTGACGCACAATGACACGCCACTGACGATGAAAATACTGCCGAATACACGATGTATCCGTTTAAATTTTTGTCTGAAATATGGCCAAAACTGAAAAAATGCCATAAGCAAACAGATCGATCCGCAGATCATATGAAAGCCAAAGTTTTTCTTTTCAACACTCGTCTTATTGTTGTTAACAATATACGGC
>CAZMDX010000679.1:0-2537 GCA_964564805.1 uncultured Pseudoalteromonas sp.
ATCAACCACAAAGAATGACAGGTACCTTAAAAAATATCAGCCATTTGAAAGAGGCCGAGGAACAGCTTAAGTTGTTTAAGCGTTCTATCGAAACGATATCTGATGGTGTATTTATTACCGATACAACGTTTAAATTTATATCCGTAAACAATTCCTATTGTAAATATACCGGGGAAACTCGCGAGCAAGCCTTAGCTAGTTATTTAACGTTCCATCAATATCCGGGGGCTTTCACCGAAGAAGTCAAAAAATCCCTGCAGCAAAAAGGTAACTGGTCCGGTGAAGTGGAATCACGTCGTTCGGCTGGTGAAAAGTATGAGATGGATTTAAATGTTGATGCCATTACTGATGAGGATGGAAAAATCAGTCACTATGTAGGTGTTTTTTCAGATATAACTTCTCGTAAAGTCACAGAGAAAGAGCTTCTCAAATTATCAAATACCGACCCATTGACAGATTTACCCAACCGATCTTTCTTTCAAGCTAGCCATAGTAATATTGTTCGAAGGGATACACAGCATGCTCTGATATGTTTGGATATGGATAATTTCAAGAAAATTAACGATTCTTTAGGTCACCAAACGGGTGATGTACTGATTAAACAAATCGCAAAACGCTTACAAAAATTAGCGGGGACTAAGGCAACCTGTTACCGGTTAGGCGGTGATGAGTTTAGCGTATTGATAGATAACTCTACTGACATTCACCACATCACTCACTTTGCACAAACTATATTAGATAATATGGCTCGCCCTTTTATTATTAATAAGCATGAATTTGTACTGGGCGCTAGCTTAGGTATTGCCTTCTATCCAGAAGACGGCAGCAACCCTCAAGAGCTACTGAAAAATGCAGACACGGCAATGTATTTTGCTAAGAACGCCGGGGGTAACAAGTATCAATTCTTTAGTGGTGAAATGAATCAAAACGCCGTACGACAGTTACAAATAGAAAATCTAATACGGCATGGTTTAAAAGAAGATTTATTTACTGTTTTTTACCAACCCAAAGTGGATATAGCTTCTGGCATGTTAGTTAGTATGGAAGCCTTGGTGCGTTACGAGCATCCCGAAAAAGGCTTGGTCAGCCCTGCTCAATTTATTCCTTTAGCTGAACAGACTGGGCAAATTATAGAAATTGGTGAAGTTGTTCTAAAAAAAGCTTGTGAAGACACTAAACGCTGGGTTGATGCCGGTCTTTTCACAGGGCGTGTAGCCGTTAATATTTCGGCACGGCAGTTTGAAATACCTGACCTAGATGAACGTATTATGAGCATTTTGAAAAAAACAGGTTTATCTGCTTTACATTTAGAGTGCGAGATAACGGAAGGCACGTTGATGCAGAACCCTGAAAATGCTCTCAGAATGATGCAGCGTTTGCGCGAGCGTGGTATCCACTTAGCACTTGATGACTTTGGTACAGGTTACTCATCTCTTGCATATTTAAAACGTTTTCCTATCAACACCTTAAAAATTGATAAGGCCTTTATTGACGACATAGCCACTAGCGCTGAAGACCGGCATATGGCTAAAGCAATTATTACTATTGCCCATAATCTGGGCCTGAAAGTGGTAGCAGAAGGAGTTGAATATGAAAACCAGCTATCTATTTTACGTCGTTATGAGTGCGAAATGTTGCAGGGCTACATCTATAGTAAACCCTTAAACGCAAACAGGTTTGAGCGTTTAATTAAAGAAAACAACGAACTGAAAAAAGTGATTCAAAATTCTAGTTTATAAACCCACACAGCCTCAAGGTTGACTTTATTAATTTATAATTCCAATAATTGACTTAGTAACCTCACACACTAATCAGCTCACTTTTCTTGTAATAAATAGTACCTTCTTTAAAGTGTCAATTTTACGTCGTTAAAGATGCAAAACTTTGAAACATTAATACACAAATCGCAGCTTAATATGACATTTCAGGTACTTTTCACAGGCTAATTATTAACCGCAATTCTATTATAATAGCATATTACGTTATGTTTTTTTTAACTGTCAAAATTTCGTCGTTAAAGAATACTAAGTACAAAATATTGCCGATTTTCTCTGAAACGGCAATTATACGTAATTAAATTTGACGATTAATTTGAGAAAATAAACATTTTTAAAAATTGGTTTTAGTCTAAGATTCAATAAGAAGTTCATAGCATTCCTTTCAAACCCCTGTTGTGTATGACATGAAGTGTTTTGTCCTTAGCAAATACGAAGTCAAATTAAGTTTCTAATGGTGAACATCATTTCCTAGTCAAACTGGCACACTTCTCGCTTATCTATTGTCGACTGGCAAAAAAATGTCAGCAAAAAACGTCAATATAATAATGAGGAATTAAACAATGTTAAAATCTTATGCTGTAGCTTTAGTACTAGCCACAACTACTCCGGTAGCTATTAAATCTGAAGAAAGTGTGCAGGCGCCAGTTAAAAGCCATACTACTACTACCACTACTACTTCAGATACCAGTAAAAATGGTGTACGTTCTGGAAAAAATTGGTAGAGAGTTTTTTTTGCAATAGGATTAAACATTTGTTCTG
>CAZMDX010000680.1:0-15655 GCA_964564805.1 uncultured Pseudoalteromonas sp.
ACGGCTAGGGACAATTTTACCACTTTCAGTTACGTAGTTTTTCAACATAGGTATATCTTTATAATCGATAACTTCTGCGCCTTCAGCTGAAAAACGGCAAAACTTACGACGTCTAAAAAAACGAGCCATTATTTATCCCCTTCTTCTACAGGAGCTGGAGCGGCTGTTTCTTCAACGGCAGCGACAGGTTTCTCAGCAGACTTTTCAAAAGGTTTTTCATCACGCTTTTCACGACGTTCTTCTTTAGCCATAGGAGACTGTTCAGTGACAGCACTTTTGGTACGCATAACAAGGTTACGCAGAACAACATCATTAAAACGGAAAGCGGTTTCTAGTTCTTCAACAGCTTCAGCAGTAGCTTCGCAGTTTAATAAAACGTAGTGTGCTTTATGAAGTTTATCGATTGGGTAAGCCAATTGACGACGACCCCAATCTTCCAAGCGGTGGATAGTGCCGCCATCTTGGGTAAGAATTCCAGTATAACGCTCGATCATACCTGGAACTTGTTCACTCTGGTCAGGGTGAACCATAAATACGATTTCATAATGACGCATATATGTTGCTCCTCACGGTTGTAGCCTCGATAGCACAGTCAAGCTATATAGAGACAAGGAACTAAAAGTAGTGACTGTTTTAAGCGGCGCGGATTGTATATAAACTGGACTTTTTGTACAAGATTTATTTAGCTTACAGTTGGTAATAGTTCTGTTTTTCAGGGATTTAGGGCGAATGGGGTAAATTGTTTGGCTTAATATATAATTTATGAGGCACTAAAAACATGAGCAGCACTTGGAGACCTATTACTAGTTTTGACACGGATCTCTTCGAATCAGTTACTTTTTCTTAGTTGTAGACGAACAATCAAGTTGGACGACAAGGGTGTCGCTTGAAATCACGTCAAGATAACAAAAAAGACAACTTAAAAGAGTACACATGTTAATTCAAACTAAAAAACCTCACGGTAGCCGGCGTTATTGTGTACAGTGCCGAAATTAGGGATGGGCGGTTTCACTCAAAGACAATAATGGCAAAATGCGGTGTTTAATTTAGGAATTTGATGCGTTTATTTAAAATCGATGCGGTAGATTGGCTCGCTACTCTACCTCCAGGAAGTGTGGATCTAATCATTACAGACCCACCTTATGAATCACTAGAGAAACATAGAAAAATAGGTACTACCACTCGCTTAAAGGTTAGTAAATCCTCAAATAATCAATGGTTCGAAATTTTTCCAAATGCTCGTTTTGAGAGTTTATTCAAAGAAATTTATCGAGTGCTCAGAAATGACTCTCATTTCTATTTATTTTGCGATCAAGAGACTATGTTTTTTGTGAAACCTATTGCTGAAAAAATAGGTTTCAAATTTTGGAAAGCAATTGTCTGGGATAAAGTTAACATAGGAATGGGTTATCACTACCGTTCAAGACATGAATTTATACTCTTTTTTGAAAAAGGCAAAAGAAAGCTGAATGATTTAGGTATTCCTGATGTCCTTGAGTATAAAAGAGTTTATAGAGGTTACCCAACCGAAAAACCAGTAGCACTTATCAAAATACTGATTGAACAAAGCTCAAGTCAGGGCGAACTAATCATTGACCCATTTTTTGGCTCTGGCTCAACTCTATTAGCAGCTAATAATTGCGGCAGAGAATACCTTGGCAGTGATTTATCTGACGAGGCACATGATTACTTCAAAAAGCGAGAAAAATATTAACCAATAACCAAATAATGTTGTTGAAAGGCTCATCAACTCCGTTTTTGCTCGGAACACAAATCAGTTTGATTTATTCTCGACTTAAAACTCTTTGCTGATCCTATAAATTCAGCGGGCAATAAATGTGCGATACAAAACTGAATAACAATCAGCGTAGCGCACAATATTTAAGAGAAAAATCTACCTTCCTGCAACCATTTCTTGACTCTTCCATAAGCGCCATACCATACCTAACCCATAAGAGTAAGTTTGCTTGTTTCTAAAAAGTGGGCTGTCCTCGTTGGCTGCACCTGAGTGCACAGAAATACGGGCAAAAGTAAACATTCGGATATTTTGCGTAGCGTTAAATGATAGACCAACAGATAAATCTGTACCTAGATAACCACTTCTTGCGTCGTAGGCTTGGCGTTGTTCGGTTACAACATTACTATCCACCTGATAAAAATAATCATGTAATTCTTCAGTTGCCCACGTAGGCGATAAGCTAGCAAATAAAGCTGTTTTTTCGCTTAATAATCCTCGCTGGCGATAACTAAACACGGGTTGAAACACATACCCACGTTTTTCTACGCCTGAAAAATCCGTTGAAAATGCTGCACGGGCTTGCAAGTTTAAAAATAATTCACCTTTGCCATATTGCTCAAATTCAAATTTTGATAAGCGTACTCTGAGCTGTGGGCCCAGTTCAAAAATGAAGTCTAAGTCAGGCATGCCCTCTCTAGCCTCATTATCTTCTGAATTGGCATTGAAAGAGCCCGCCAATGATAGGTCTAGTTCATACCAGCTTTTATCTATTGCGACTGCTCGGGCAATAGAACCGTCACCTATACGTAATGTTTCACCGCGGTAAATGAAATAAGGTGCAGGGATAATATTAATTTGGTTTTGATCCGCAGCGGGGTATTCTGACGAATTAAATACAGCAGCTAACACACCGACTTCCCATACTGGACGCATCTCATCTTCTAACACAATTTCCTGTTGTGCGATGATGTTAGTACTTATGACATTAATTAATATTATCGCCATATATTTTATTGAACAAAGCCGACTATTAGTCCTAAGCAAAATTATTCCTCGTTTTAACAACCACCTTTGATATCTATATAATTACTTTGCAACATTGGCAAAAGATCCTTCCTTTACAGTCTAATAAAAAATTACTCCATTAGCTTATGCCAAGTTTATGTAACAAAACATCGCATTTATTTCACTTTATTACAAAAAAAGCCTTGAGATCATTTCTGCTAGCCCCATCTCATGTCGCAGAACAAAGTTCTAATAAAATAGAATTCTAAGCAGACGATGCGTCTTCTGCTAATCACCGCCTTTATGTAAAAGGCACACAGCATTATTAACATTGGAATTTTCAGGAGATTTGAAAATGGCAATTCGTCCTTTAAACGATCGCGTTATCGTTAAGCGTCACGAACAAGAAAGCAAATCTGCAGGTGGCATTGTATTAACAGGCTCTGCAGCAGAAAAATCGACTCGCGGCGAAGTTATCGCTGTAGGTAACGGCCGTGTCCTAGACAACGGTGATGTTAAAGCAGTCGATGTAAAAATCGGTGACATCGTAATTTTTAACGATGGCTATGGGGTTAAAACTGAAAAGTTAGACGGCGAAGAAGTGCTCATCCTTAGTGAGAGCGACATCTTAGCAGTAGTCGAATAAACCCAATCCACTAACAGAATTTTGAGGAATTATTATCATGGCAGCTAAAGAAGTTCGTTTTTCTGATGACGCTCGCGCAAAAATGCTTGCTGGCGTTAACGTATTAGCAAATGCAGTAAAAGTAACACTTGGTCCTAAAGGCCGTCACGTTGTATTAGACAAATCATTCGGTGCTCCAACCATCACTAAAGACGGTGTATCAGTTGCGAAAGAAATCGAACTTGCTGATAAATTTGAAAACATGGGCGCTCAAATGGTCAAGGAAGTTGCTTCCAAGGCTAATGATGAGGCTGGTGACGGAACAACAACGGCAACAGTATTGGCACAGGCTATCGTAACTGAAGGCTTGAAGTCAGTTGCTGCAGGCATGAATCCGATGGATCTTAAACGTGGTATTGACAAAGCAGTGATTGCTGCGGTTGCAGCCCTAAAAGATCTTTCTGTCCCGTGTGCTGACAACAAAGCCATTGCTCAAGTAGGTACTATTTCTGCTAACTCTGATCTTGAAGTAGGCGAGCTGATCGCTGAAGCAATGGAGAAAGTAGGCAAAGAAGGCGTAATCACTGTAGAAGAAGGCCAAGCCCTACAAAACGAACTCGAAGTAGTTGAAGGCATGCAGTTCGACCGCGGTTACCTATCGCCATATTTTATGAACAATCAAGAAAATGGTACGGTTGAATTAGACAACCCGTTCATTTTATTAGTTGATAAAAAAGTGACTAACATTCGCGAAATGTTACCTACACTTGAAGCCGTAGCAAAAGCATCTAAGCCTCTTCTACTTATTGCAGAAGACGTTGAAGGTGAAGCGTTAGCAACACTTGTTGTTAACAACATGCGTGGCATTGTGAAAGTTGCAGCCGTTAAAGCACCCGGATTTGGCGACCGTCGTAAAGCCATGTTACAAGACATTGCGACCTTAACCGGTGGTACTGTAATTTCTGAGGAAATTGGTCTTGAGCTTGAAAAAGTGACTTTGGAAGACCTTGGTACTGCTAAACGCGTAGTAGTAAACAAAGACAATACAATCATTGTTGATGGCGCTGGTGAAGAAGATGCAATTAGAGGACGTATTTCACAGATACGTGCACAAATTGAAGAATCTACTTCAGATTATGACAAAGAGAAGCTTCAAGAACGTCTAGCTAAATTAGCTGGCGGTGTTGCAGTGATTAAAGTCGGCGCAGCCACTGAAGTTGAAATGAAAGAAAAGAAAGCCCGCGTTGAAGATGCACTTCATGCTACTCGCGCAGCGGTTGAAGAAGGTGTGGTACCTGGCGGTGGTGTTGCTCTAGTTCGTGCCGCAACTGTTGTTGGTACACTTAAAGGTGACAACGAAGACCAAACACACGGTATCAAACTATTGTTACGTGCAATGGAAGCGCCAATGCGTCAAATCGCATCTAACGCTGGAGCAGAAGCATCTGTTGTCACCAATGCTGTTAAAAATGGTGAAGGTAACTTCGGCTTTAACGCGGCTAACGACACTTACGGCGATATGATTGAAATGGGTATTCTTGACCCAACTAAAGTTGTTCGTTCAGCACTACAGTTTGCAGCATCGATCGCAAGCTTGATGATTACAACTGAATGTATGATCACTGATGCACCACAAGACGCTGCACCAGCCATGCCTGATATGGGCGGCGGCATGGGTGGAATGGGCGGCATGATGTAATAGATTTTTAATCTATTACTCTAGCACTAATCATGTAAACGAAAGCCCGAATAGCGATATTCGGGCTTTTTTATTGGTTACTTATAAATATGCTGACAACATTTTCCTTGTTTTAATTATGCGTATTTCTAACGTTAATTTATTGATTCTTCAAAGGTCTACTTTAAGCTCAAAACCGACTTCGGAGTTTTAATAACTTAAGGCAAACTTTAAGCTCATTGATCTGACTTTTCAACGAACCTGACCCCGCAGGTATAAGTCGACACACGCCATACAGGATAAAACCGCGGCATCATCTAGTAAGGTTTGGGATTTAAAACGACCTTCCCAGAACCTGCCTGTACAACCGTCTTCTTTATTGGCCTGCCTGGCAATAGGCTCACTTAAACTGGTCATTAACCAACTGACGTCATACAAACGCTGACGATATACGGCGATTGTCTCTTCAAAGCTTATTCATTCATTATCACTTAACAACTCATTACGCATGAATTTCTGGCTCAGTAATGTGCCCCTATGTAACCGATGCCAACGGCCTACCACTTGTTTATCTGACCAAGACATGGCTTTGTCTTTATCCACACACAGCACCAGATGCACATGATTGCTCATCACAGCATAGGCACATATATCAATGGCAAATACTGACGATAACCACAACACCTTATCTTCTACCCAGGTCCGTCTGTGCTAGTAACTCGTGCCTGAATATTCGTCAAAACCACATAAAAAGGCCCGCCTCACACACCGTGAAACACAATGGTAATAGGCGGTGTTGATGAGGCTGACCTAAGATGAACGAGGCTTGGGCATAAGTGACTCCTTTCAATTTATGCTATTTCAATTGGTTTTACTAAAGCTTAGCGCAGAACAAAAACAGTCAAATTATTATGGGTGGCTTGTTTAATCCTGCTTGTTTAATCATTGCCTGCGTCCTACTTAGCAGTGTTAATTAAATGCACATGCAAAGCCCACAGGTACAATGCCATGAGGGTTTCTAAGCGGACTTTTTGAGTGGTAACCAGCTCGGTAAATATCCAGATCCACTGTGCTTGCCACACCAGGTTGAGAGTATAAATTTTGCAAATACGCAGATAGGTGGGGGTAGTCGCGTATCGCTTTTAAATTACATTTAAAGGCACTGAAATAACCCACATCAAAACGTACCAATGTCGGCAACAATCGCCAGTCGGCTTCGGTGATATTGTCGCCTAACAAGTAACGACGGGTACTTAATCGTGCTTCTAGTGCATCAAGCGTAACAAACACCTTGGTTACCGACTCGTCATAGGCTTCTTGGGTGCGGGCAAAGCCAGTTTTATACACCCCATTGTTAATGTTGTTATAAATCAGATCGTTCAGTTCATCGATTTCTGAAGCCAGCACATCGGGATAAAAATCCTGATCATCACCTGTCACTTGGTTAAACGCACTGTTAAACATTCTAATGATTTCAGATGATTCATTACTGACGATCTTTTGCTGCTGCTTATCCCATAACACAGGCACCGTGACACGCCCTGTATAGTGAGGTTCGGCTTTGCTATACAGTTGATGCATGGCCTTAAGCTGATAAAGATCATCAGCAAAACGGTCATCGTCTGCTTTAAATACCCAACCATCATCTGTCCGCAATGGTGCAACCAATGACAGTCCAATAATAGGCGCGAGGTTTTTAACTTGACGGCAAATCAGTGTTCTATGTGCCCATGGGCAATTCAGTGCAGCAAAAAGATGGTATCGGTTAGGCTCTGCTTTAAAGCCTGCTTCGCCAGAAATACCTGCACTACCATCAGCGGTGATCCAGTTTCTAAATACGGATGTGCCGCGCTGGAATCGCCCGTTAACTGCTTTATATTGCTGCTGTTCAAACGCGAGTAATTGCTCATCATTGAGCCATTTACCATCAACTAATTTACCCATGATCACTTCCTATTATTTATTAAATACTGATAGTTGTTCACGACCATGGGACGCATTAAAATCAATATCAGGACCAATGGGTACTATGCGTGTTGGATTGATGCTTTCGTGGCTACCATAGTAATGGGCCTTGATATAATCCATTGCGACGGTCTCTTCGATACCAGGTATTTGATATAAGTCGCGTAAATAACTCCACATATTTGGGTAGTCGACGATACGACGTAAATTACATTTAAAATGCCCCACATAAACAGCATCAAAACGCACTAAGGTGGTAAATAATCGCCAATCTGCTTCAGTTATCGTGTTACCCGTTAAGTAACGACGATTTTCTAAACGCGCCTCTAATGTATCCAGCGCATTAAATACTTCTACCACCGCTTCGTCATAAGCTTCTTGAGCTGTGGCAAAACCAGCGCGATATACGCCGTTATTAATCGTTGGATAAATGAATTCATTTAGCTCATCAATTTCTGCTAACAACTCTGGCGGTGAAAAGTCACCCGGTATTGCGCCAACGTCATCAAATGCAGAATTAAACATGCGAATAATTTCAGGCGACTCATTACTAACAATGGTATGGTTTTTCTTATCCCATAAAATTGGCACCGTTACTCGACCCGTATAATCAGCTTGTGCTGCGGTATAAATTTCATGAACGTTAGTGGCATTTAAAATTGGGTCGGCAACAACGCCTTCACCGGGGGCAAATGTCCATCCTTCGTCGCCCATAAAAGCATTAACAACCGACATAGAAATCATGCCTTCTAGACCTTTAAGTTTTCGATAAATAATGGTGCGATGTGCCCATGGACAGGCTAATGACACATATAAATGATAACGATTAGGCTCAGCCTTAAATCCGCTAATACCTGATGGGCCTGCACTGCCATCTTTTGTTACCCAATTGCGAAAGCTAGGGGCTTTGCGCTCAAAACGACCACCACTAGATTTTGTGTCGTACCATTCGTTTTGCCACTTACCTTCAACTAAAAGTCCCATTTTCTACTCCTAAAGTTCTTTGAATATGAAATTAGCTACATCAAGGGTAGTAAAAACTACCACCCTTCGCAGATCATCAATTAAGCAGATTTTTTGTTGGCGCGATTATCAAGTGAATAAGCACCTGCGCCATGAACAAATAACGTTAAGAAGCCACCGGCAATGGCGATATTTTTCATAAAGTTCGTCATTTCAGCTTGATTGCTGAAATCAGCATGAAAAAGTATTGCTGACAGCACACTAAAACCGGCTAACGCAAAAGCCACATATTTTGTTTTCCAACCTAAAATAATCGCTAAGCCACCAACCGCCTCTGTTAAAATAACCAGCGGTAATAAAAAGCCTGGAACGCCCATTGCTTCCATGTAACCTTGTGTTGTCCCATATTGCGATATTTTAGTTAGCCCCGACATAAAGAACATAATGGCTAAAAAGAAACGGCCTGTTGGTGCTGCAAAATTTTGTAAGGTATTCATGGTAAATCTCCAAATATATTTAAGTTTTATTTAAGTTTTATTTAAGTAAAGCATGAGTAATATTTCGTGTGTTTATTACTCTTTAGGCATTGTCTAAAACGACTTTCTTGGTTGATGTAGTTATCTTATTCGCAACCAAAATAAGAATAAACACATCAAATTAGAAAACATTGTTGTCATTTTGAGAACAATAAGATGACTAATACTTACTTGATTACTGCTGAAGAGATATTAATAAATACGAAGAGATTTCAAGTCGCTGGGTATAACTTGATTAAGGCTTAGTTTTGGCGCTGATAAGTAAAGACCTTAGAACATATGCACTCATCAGATACAAATAAATAGGCGATCGGGTCAACGCCATTTAGTTATCTTACCTAAAGATGCAAATTATTGAATTCAATAAAAACGTGATAAAGAGGCTGTTGGAAATACAGGATTTATTCTCAGTTTAATAAAACGTTCTTGGAAAATATCTGATGTTAATGAATAGGGTCTAATCAATACTGATCCCAATAAGGGTTGTCACCAAAGCGTTCAACTAAAAAATCAATCAAACTACGGACTTTCAGTGGCAGATGTCTGTTGGGTGGATAAACGGCATAGGCATACATAGTAGGTAGTTTATGTCTTGCTAATACTGGCACTAGCGATTTAACGGCTAATGACTGCCACACAATAAAGGTCGGCAGATAGGTGATCCCGTGACTGGACTCAGCCAATGATTTAAGAAAGTCACCATTGTTAGCCAGAATATGTGGCTCAATATGTACAATCTGCTCTTTATCGTCCTGATCTAAAAATTTCAAACCACTTTGGTCTGTACTGCCATATTTAATGACTTTATGTTTAAGTAAATCATTGGGTGTCTTTGGCTCCCCGTGTAATGTTAAATATTCGGGACTGGCACATAACACATGTTTTATCGGGGCTATTTTTCGAGCTTGCAAGGTTGAATTATCTAATTCGCCGATACGAAAGGCTAGATCTACTCCTTCCTCAACGATATCAATTTTTTGATCGGAAAAATTAATTTTTAATTTTAAATCGGTATGCTGCAACAAAAACAGATCAAGTGCCGGAGTTAAATGAGTAAGCCCAAATGATAACGGTACAGCAATATTAATTGTGCCTTCTAACGCTCTTTTACTGCTAGACGTTTGGCTGTTTAATTCATCTACTTCATCAACAATGAGTTTACTGCGTTGATAATACCGTTGACCCGCTTCGGTAATGCTGGACTTTCGAGTCGTGCGATTAATTAACTTAATACCTAGCTTTTGCTCTAGCAAAGATAATCGCTTACTCACCGCTGATTTAGCAATATTCATTTGCTCAGCTGCTTTTGTAATACTACCTGTTTCAACAACACGTAGGAAAATATACATGTCTTCAAGTTGTCCCATATCATCTCCAATGTGATTAGGAAGTATTATTTCCTTTTGGTTAACTATGTTTTCAGTTAACCGGTGTTTATTCTCATAATGTAAACAATTATTATTTGTTCATCAAGTTTCAATCACAACCTAATGGTTGAAAATCATCTTACCGACTTGCTTATATACACTTATAGTAAAATAAATAAGGAACATTAATATGAATCAAGTTACTGAAAAACAAAGCATTCGAGAGCTGTCCTCTTTATCTCATGGACACCGTGGCTCAGATGGCGACGGAGTAAATCTGACTCGTTTGATCGGCAACAAAGATCTCAATATGCTCGATCCGTTCTTGCTACTAGACCTTTTTGAGTCTGACCAACCCAATGATTATATCGGCGGTTTTCCTGAACATCCGCACCGAGGTTTTGAAACCGTCACCTATATGTTGGCAGGCAAAATGCGCCATAAAGACAATGCCGGTAATGAAGGTGTTATATCAGCGAATGGTGTGCAATGGATGACGGCTGGAAAAGGCATTGTACATTCTGAAATGCCGGAACAAGAGTCTGGCTTGCTTAAAGGGTTTCAGCTTTGGGTTAATTTACCTAAAACACATAAAATGACAGAGCCTGCTTATCAAGAGTTTCCTGCCAATGAATTGGCAATGGAATATCGTGATGATGGCAGCGAAATTGGAGTGATTTCAGGCACAACTAACAAAGGAACCGTTGGCCCCGTTATTAATACTCACGTTAATCCCACCTATATGGATGTGCAATTACCGGCAGGAGCTATATTTGAACAAACCCTACCCGAGTATGATAATGCCTTTGTTTTTGTCATCGAAGGTTCTATTTCGGTAGGAAGTACGGGTAAAAATATTAAGAAAAACAACCTTGGGTTATTATCCCAAGGTGATTTGGTATCAATTACCGCATCATCAGGTATGGGTCAGTTTTTACTGATATCAGGTAAACCACTGAATGAAGCCGTTGCCAGAGGCGGACCTTTTGTAATGAATACCAAAGCTGAAGTGATGCAAGCCTTCAATGATTTTCAAAGCAATAAATTTTAGGTTTATTATTCAATTGGTTAGCTTAAGCACTTAAATGTCAGGGGTATAAAGTGGGGGGTCGCTGATTTTACCCATACTACTAATGTTATTAAATCATATACTTAAGCCCCATATAGGCGGCATGATGTAAAAACTGTTGGGCTTAGCCTTCAGGTTTAACAGAAATGCTTAATATCTCAAACCCGGTAAAAAATTATTTTACCGGGTTTTTCTTTATATAAAATTGTTCCATGTATTTTAAGAAAATTGATACAATTTAAGTTTTCTAAATTCATAAGTCAGTTCATATATCCCAAACAGAATATGAATAGAATCGATAATTAAATTTCTCTCCTCAGTTATCACTTTTTTTGACAAATCAGCCCCCTAACATCTGCTAATATACTTTCTCATCCCCAAATATCAGTTTTTGGTACCTTTTAAAAATAAAAATTTGATACTTAGAATTCTAATTGACATGGAAATCTCTCCGATTAGGTGGGAATGTTTAGCTGTTATTAACAGATGCAGTTACTGGTTACTGATCAGCATGTAGTATGTAAAACTCTGACAACCCATCGAATTTAAGCACTTATACGGAAACCTAATTAATGGTTAAGCTGAGTAATTACCAACATTAGCTTTGTTGGCTGTCATGGTGATAAGTAACAACGGATCACATTACTACTTGATGGCTTGTGAAAACGTTAACAAAGCTGGGCAACAAATGAATGTAATCAGTATTAACCTAATTGGCACTTGGAATAAAATGCAAATGCTTGGCAATTTTAGAGTATAGGAGCTTTAAAGGCATGTCTCACCTTCGTGTCGAAATTACCTAAGAACGTGCACATATGTTAGCAAACAATGTTATTAAATATATTCAGGCCTCAGTCAAAATCAGCCAGGGTATTGAAATAGGCAGTAGTATAAATAGTTCAGTTTTTATTCGTTACTTTCCTTAACGCTAAGCACTTTTCCATTCTTTGCTATTTCAAAATATACAACGTTTTTGCTCGTTGTGTTAGTTGCTCTGATTATGAACGTTTTATCTAATACTTGTAGCACATTAAAATTCGCATCTGTTAACAACTTCCAGCTAGCATCAAGCTTACCAACTTCAAAACCTAAGTCTCTGAACGTTAACTGCTTCATCGACTTATTGGCAATATTGAGTGCCATTTCACTGCTGATCACATCATGATTTTGATGCGCAAAAGTAACACCTGATGTAATAGATACAATCATCAAGGCTTTTGATAGTACTTTGCGGATAATCATATTCATGTCTGTAATCCTCTGAATTTCACTCTTTAAGACCAATAATTTCGTATTGGCCCTCAACAATTAATTGAATGTTAACAGCCTTACTGCTGTTATTTTTCCAATACCATCCATGCGAACCGGTAAACGGTGACGTAAAACTCCCTTTCATCTGGCTTAACGTAGCGATTGCGTAACTTTCAAAGTAACCTGTGGTGTCACCTTGTGGCTCACCATGCAAGTCAAAATAAAGAGGCTCACCATCAGTTAACCATTCGTATGTAATTTTCTGATACTGAGTCATCTGAAATTTGTATTCAATACCTTTGCCTGCAGGAACTGTGACTTCGATCACCTGTTGACTTTTTTCTGGGATGGCAGAAATGTCTGCTTTTGGTAAGGCTTTATCGTCATAATGCGCTAATGCTGTTAAACCTAATTTCTGCCCAATATGAGTGGGGTCGATATTGTATTCTGCTGGGAGAATAAAAAAAACGAACACTATCAGGGCAACACCGATTGCTGCAATGGTCGACTTGAGTAACGTTTTACTACTCACTACATTTGCTGTCATAGTACTTTCTCGTTCATTGTTAAGATAAATAATAACCGGTTAATTGCAACCCAACCAACATCAGACCCGCGCTCATTAACAGCGTGTTAGTGGTGGTTGCAAAGCGCTGGAATGAGGGTGATTTTCGCCAATAATTAATGGTAATAACAATAAACGCAAGAGCCATAAATTGACCAAGTTCAACGCCAATATTAAAAGCAATCATGTTGGCAACGAGGCCATCTGATGCTAATTCAAACTCTTGCAGTTTGGTTGCTAATCCGAAACCGTGAAATAGGCCAAAAATTAAAACAGCAAGCTTAGTATTTGGTTGTTTACCCAGCAGTCGTTTGAATCCGCCCAAGTTATCAAAACCTTTATAAACCACAGAGAAACCAATTATAGCGTCGATTAGGTAAGGATTGACCTGAATATTACCAAGTACTCCCCAAAGTAAGGTGATGCTATGCCCAATTGTGAACATGCTCACGTATAGCAATACATCTCGACTTCGATAAAGAAAAAATATGACACCTACCAGAAACAATAGGTGGTCGTAACCGGTAAACATGTGTTTTGCGCCAATGTAAATAAAGGGGAAAAATTGCACCCCTATATTTTGCTCCAAAAACACTCGAGTATTGTCGTCAACGCCATGGGCAAGTATGTCAGATGACATACTCATTAATACAACGCCAAGCATTAATATAATTAAGCGTAAAATATTACTGGAAATGGTGTACCACCTTGCGATTTATATTGTTGTTATTCTTATTAATAATAGCTTTAAACATGCTCAACTGACTATTTTAAAACCAAAATTGTAATGCGACATGTTTGGTCACTTGAGCTAAGTTCTTAGTATAAGATAAGATAACAAATCACCGCAATAGAAACTAAGTATAGGGCGGCATCAAACCAATTGCTCTAATATCCATTACAAGATCTAACCATCAAGTTACTGAGAACAATATCGATTAGTTACGCTGTTACACTACTTCTTTGTATTTTTGCTTCTTAAAGATATGCGTAAACTTACTTTCAAAGCTTTAAGCCTTTTTTTAAAATAACGTTCTAATGCGCTTTGAACTCAATGAAAACGGCTGTCACGCTATTTAGAAAAACATAACATAAACTTGTTTTACATCGACATTGAGTGAAGACACAGAATATCTCACGAGCTTTCTCAAGTTTATCAAGTAACGTCTGAAATACACGGTGTTAATTCTAGTGAATACTTTTATCGCCAAAACTAAAACTGATCACAATTTAATTAAAGCTTAATCATTGAACCTGTTTAAAGCCATAGCCACACTATGAGTCGCTTGTTTGGCGCGAGCACTCAACGCAGTTACTGATATAAAACCATGCATACAGTCGGCATAGTGTTCGTGATGTGTTGTTATATCTGCCGCTTTTAGACGTTCAGCATACGCCATTCCATCATCTCTCAATGGATCGAACCCTAATGTTAAGATATAGCTGTCTGGAGACCCGCTAATGTCGTTTGTTATGAGCGGACTTACTAGTGGAAGCGCGGCTTCGTCTAAAGAATTTAAATAATGTTGTCTAAAATAATCCATCAGATCGCGTGTTAGCAGTAACTGTTTATTGAAACGTCGATAAGACTCCGTCAAGCCTCGCAAATCCAACATAGGATATAATAAGAGCTGAAATAGCGGTTTTACTTTGCTCTGCGCCGGAAGGTCTGTTTGTAAGGTACTGAGTCCAATTAAACATGCTAGATACGCGCCGGCACTATCGCCACCCACACCGA
Source organism: uncultured Pseudoalteromonas sp. (assembly GCA_964564805.1). Classification (GTDB taxonomy): domain Bacteria; phylum Pseudomonadota; class Gammaproteobacteria; order Enterobacterales; family Alteromonadaceae; genus Paraglaciecola. Next base: position 14,501 of record CAZMDX010000680.1, read on the forward strand.
TGTGTTTTGGGTTGATATTTAGTTTTTGATGATTGTCATGTATGTAGTTCCAAGCATCAATCGCATCACAAATTGGCGTTGGAAATTTATATTCAGGGGATAATCGGTAATCTACAGAAATAATATTCATGTTGCCATGTTTGGCTAAATATCGGCAAAACCGATCGTGAGTATGAATACTTCCAATCACGCAGCCACCGCCATGAAAGTACACTAACGTTTTCAGAGGCGTTTTTTCTATTAGCTTTATTGGATAGTACGTACGGATTTTTATTGTTGTAGCGCCGCGGTTATGAGCACTAACAGGGACGTTCAGCTCGACAACCTGATGCATTGCAATTTTCTTAAGCCCTAACATTCGGTCCATTATCGAAAATATATGTCTGAATAATTTCGGTGGTAACTTGTGAAGTGGCGGCATGAATGACAATACCTTCGCAATCATTAATTGTTTGGCTTCTAACTGCTCACTCTGTAGCTCTTCATTTTTTTCATTTTCTTTTTTGAAATTCTTCATTTTACATGACCTTTTTATGATTCTTTAGGTAGGTAAAAACAAATCTTATCGGCTTAAAAATTTCATAACCAAGCGATTTATATACGCGGGAGAAACAGTACTCAAGAAATGAAGTAAACCATAAGATACGCTGACTGTCCTATGCGTCTTTGGCTGTCTTACTTGTTTATCAATCACCGCCACTACGTCTTCAGCGGTTAGATTAGTGCCTAATCGTTGCATTACTTTTGCAGTCTTTTTCTGTGAATTGAGCATATTAGTGGCAACAAATGGCGGCATGACATCACATACTCGAATACCATATTTTTGCCATTCTAGTTCCAGCGCTTCCGTTAGCGCTTTTACTGCGAATTTACTGGCCGAATAGCTAGCTAATTCTGGCACACCATAATCGCTGCTAGCTGATGACATATTTACAATGGTGCTTTTGCTATTATTTTTGCTATTATTTTTTAAATACGGCCATGCTGCTTGGCATAAATTTATCACCCCCATTACATTCACGCTGATAATTCGCTGGTGCTGGTTGTTACTAATATCTTCAAATGCGCCAACTTCTAGAATGCCAGCATTATTCAATAACACTGATAAGCTATTATCAGTGTTATTACAAAACTCAGACATGACTTGCTGAGCTT
>CAZMDX010000681.1:0-50489 GCA_964564805.1 uncultured Pseudoalteromonas sp.
ATTTGGCATACACAAGCTATTGACGAGCAATCCGGTAAAACCTTTACCATACAATCAAAAGCAATCATTAATGCCTGCGGACCTATGGTTGATAAATTTAATGATGAAACCAAGCAGAAAACTGACCACAGTCATTTGTATTCAAAGGGCGTGCATTTAATTGTTAATAAGCTGACAAAAGTGGACAAAGTATTAGCCTTCTTTGCATCCGACGGTCGTTTATTTTTCGTCATCCCAATGGGACAGAAAACCTGCATTGGCACAACCGATAATCAAGTCGAAAATCCAATAACATCAGTCACTGAAGAAGACCGAGACTTTATTCTTAATAACGTCAACGCACTGCTTGATTTGCCAAAGCCGCTAACCCGTGATGATATTATTTCTGAGCGATGGGGTGTGCGCCCATTAGCAGTTAAAGGCACTGGAGGCAAAGCTGACTGGGTTCAATTATCTCGCAAGCACGCAGTTGATGTGAACAAAGAAGACAAGTACTTGAGTATTTTTGGTGGCAAATTAACCGACTGTATCAATGTGGGTGAGGAAATTGCTGACCTCATCGAAGAATTAGGTATTAAACTGTTACATAAAGATGCCATTTGGTACGGAGAATCTTCCAATGAAATGAAAAAAGAATTTGAGTACAGAGCCGGATTGATTGGCCTAGACGATTTAACACCAAGTTATAGTTCTGAAAAACTCACCGTTAGACTGTGGCGTCGTTATGACATTCATGCATTACAAATACTAGATGAAATTCAGCGAGATCCAACCCAAGCAGAACAACTAATGCCTAACGCAGAATATTTGCGAGCCGAGGTGCGCTATGCAGCCAAAAGAGAGATGATCACAAACTTAGAAGATTTTTTACGTCGACGTTCTAAAATTGAAATGGTGCTGAGAAAGACCGAAATTATCAATACGCCAAGCATTATTGAAGCCTGTCAAATTTTATTTGGTGACCAAGCAGAACAAAAGCGCCAAGAATATATTGATAACGTGCTACAAGACTATCCTAATGCATCCGTGGCTCAGCTAAAAAGTATAAGTGTATAACGTCAACTAACACATCAAACACATCAAACAGTCCGAAATCGAGTAAAACTTACATCACCCTTAGTGTGATTGCTGAGGACGAGTTTCAGTCATTGTTTACCTCACCGGCAGTGACTGTTAACGGCAGCGATACTATTAATGCTGGACTGGAAACCGCTAGCGAGATTAGCTCGCCAGCGATTGTTCAGTTTTCTGGCAGAGGTGTCGCATTTTACGTAGGCAAGGGTTTGATTAACGATAATTTATGTGACGCTATCGCTGGCGACTTCTCCGGGGTAAAGCACGTTCATGATTTATCAGCAACTTATGGTGTCACAGTAGTGACACGCACTGATCATGCTGCCAGAAAATGGTTACCTTGAATAGACGGTTTGCTAGACGCAATCGAAGTCCATTATAATGAGCACGGCAAGCCGCTTTCCACTCCCCATATGCTCAATTTGTCTGAAGAGCCGATCAAACAAAATATTGGAACAGGTAAACATTATGTAGAACGCATGAGCCGTATTGGCATGACGCTGGAAATCGAGCTCAGCATTACTATGGTGAACAGGACGGCGTCGTTTATTGCGACGTGGACAGTTCACGCTTATGCACTCAGTCAGAAGCGATCGCCCATTCTTATGGGCAGCTTGGCAACGTCAACAATCGATTTACCAAAGCGGCTGCTTTTGGAAATGTGCACAGCGTTTATAGTTCTGGCAATGTTGGATCGCCTCAAGCCTCTCTAAAAAAACCGTATCAAGAAGTCAGTCATAGCCTTTACCAGCAATGTCTTTGTTATCTTACGGCCTATGCTGTCAGAGGTTCCAGTGACTAAGGCTAGTTTTTTTGTTAATTATATCGGACATAATAAAAGCTTCATTTTTTTGTTTAGGCATTTAACGTGAAAATTGTACAAACGAATCAAAGTGACGCAGAGGTGCATCTTTACTAAAGCATTACACTCACCTTGTTTTTTCAACGTCCTGGAAAAACCTAATCAATATTATACAACCATCACAGACTTATAGGGGATTCTGGGTTCGCTAACCATAAAGCCCGTCGCAGTCATAGTTGGCTTAATGTGCGTTTATTCAGACACCGCCACCTCGACCGCACCGTTCGAATGACACCGTGATAAGACTAAACGTCTGTCTCGGAATTCCATAATTCAGCGGTCAACGCACTTGCTGATGAAACCCTGACAATTGAGGGTTCGTCAGTCCATATCATTTTCAATGTTGTTGTTCGACTATCGGTATATTCTGGACCATGTTCAGCGTTTACGAGAACCCATAGGCTTTTTGATGTGTGTTGGTGGAAGCAATAAGATAACTATGAGGCATACTGTTGCTACTGAGTGATTTCAAGCTACCACTAAAAGAGGATCCGAATGGCTTGTTGAATGTTTGAGTTTTCATAAAAATGGGTGACAAAAAACGTATTCCTTACTCTATTCATCTACGCATCAACATTGTAGCGTACAGGATATTTAGTGTTAAATAATGCAGTAACAGATTGGGTATCACGCAATTCGTTGATAGAAGCCAATTTAATACTACCAAGGTCAAAACTATTTGCAGGATGAGGGATCACAGGTATTGAATAATAACGCCATTGTTTGGTATCAGTTTATATCGACAACCAGAGGCAGACTCTTCAATATCGTCGGTAATTTCTATCAGATTTTCAACACCGTAAATGTTGATATGCAAAGCAGAATATTGTCCATAACAAAGACAACTTCCAGAAAGAAGTCGGGAAAAGGGCAAAAAAAATACGTATGCAAAGTTAAAAATCCGTACCGATCTTACCGAGTGGTTGTATCGTTTATTTAAATCACTCGCTTTTTTCAGATGATTTTGTAACTATGAATTAAAGCATGCCTGCAGCACTGAGTATTATGCGAATACCTAAACCTGCGGTAACTATTACTACCACTACACCCAATGTATTACCTAGCCATGTATTAACATATTGACCTAATTGTTTTTTCTGATTCATCACAACCAGCAAAAATATGGCCACTATAGGTAGCAATAAGCCATTAGCAAACTGCGCGGCCAGTATAATGCTGATGGGTTTGATACCCGTTAGCGCGATGGCTGCACCACTGCAAATTACGCTTAGGGCAATGAGTTTAAAGATACGTGATGAAGTGCCACCTTTGATCCCTAATATTTCTGTCACAGCGTATGCTGTAGCTAAAGGGGCTGTGATTGAACTACTTAGACCTGCTGCAAAAAAGCCGACACCTAACATGATCTTTGAAAACGACCCAAACAGCGGCTCCAATTGAATTGCCATGTCCCCGGCCCCTGATATATTCAGACCGCTTCCAAAAATACTTGCTGCGGCAGTAGAGGCTATCAATATGGTAATCAAACCACCCAGACCAATGGCGGTCGCATTATCTACACGAGCATGATTTAAATCATTCACCGATGACCACTTAGCTTTTACTGCAGAGGCATGTAAAAATAAATTATAGGGCACTACAGTGGTACCAATCAGAGCGATAACGGTTAATAAGCTACCATCTGGAATATTGGGTGTGGTAAGTCCCTTAAAAAGAGCCGTTAAGTCTGGGCCTACTGAAATAAAAGTGGCAATAAATGCCAGTGCCATAAGTGCCACTAAGATGAGTAGCATACGCTCAATTTGTTTATATGATCCGCGCCATAATAAAATACCTGCCAAAAATGAAATGACTAACACAGACACACGATAAAGCGTTTGGCTTTGGTCTGTTAATGCTTCGATACCTAATGCGGCACCAGATAAGTTGCCTGCTTCGTATGCAGCGTTACCTAGATATAAGGCCACCATAATTAAGCCAAACAATGGCCACTTCCAGACAGATTGATTCAACATGATACGTAGTGTTTCGCCAAGACCTTGTTGGGTAACTAAGCCTAACCGAGCTGACATTTCTTGCAAAATAATGGTGGCGACGGTAGCAAAAAGCAGTGCCCACAGTAAAGTGTATCCATAATTCGCCCCTGCTAAGGTGCAAGCAGTGACTGTTCCTGGGCCAATAAAAGCAGCTGCTATTAATGCGCCTGGACCGACATTTTTGATACGTTTTAACATAAGATTTTACTTACTTTGTTTTTTATTTTTTGATGGGCGGTCACATCACTCATCGGCTTTTCCAAAACCTCCACCTGTGGGTGATTGAATAGAAATGCTGTCCCCTGCGTTAACACCAGTATGCTCACACCCTGCTAAATCTTGCTGTTCTTTGTTAGGTTTCGTTAACCAATTACGTCCAAGTCTTCCGACTTCGCCACCTTTAAGGCCAAATGGTGGAGTTATTCGGTGTCCTGATAAAATGGAGCACTGCATATCTTCTAAAAAAGTAATAGTACGGGTAATACCATCTCCAGCATTGTATAGGCCTTTACCACCTGAATCGCGGTCAATTCTGAATTCTTTGAGGATCACTGGGTAACGTTGTTCTAGTATTTCAGGATCGGTCATACGGGTATTTGTCATATGAGTATGGACCGCAGCGACACCGTTAAAACCTTCTCCTGTGGAGCTTATTCCTGCGGGACTGCCAGAACAGATTGTCTCGTAATACTGATAACGTTCATTGCCAAAGGTGAGATTATTCATAGTGCCTTGGCTTGAACCTAATACACCCAAGGCTGCAAAGAGGGCATTGGTCACCGCTTGACTAGTTTCAACATTACCTGCCACCACCGCTGCAGGGAAACGTGGATTAAGTAACGAGCCCTCAGGCACAATAATATCTAGTGCTTGCATGCAGCCTGCGTTAAGTGGGACATCATCGTTAACTAAACATCTAAATACATACATTACAGCCGCCTGAGTGATGGCCTTAGGCGCGTTTAGGTTATTGTTTTGTTGCGCGCTGGTGCCAGTAAAGTCAATAGTTGCGCGCAATTTGACCTTATCAATAGTGATTTTGACCATTATGGTTGCGCCAGATTCTAACGGGTAGTTAAAATTGCCATCTTCTAACCTAGCCAGCAATTTTTGTACTGAGGTTTTGGCGCTATCTTGAATATGTTGCATATAAGCATAAACAGTTTTAAGACTATGCTGTTCGACCAGCTTCAGTAATTCATTCACACCTGTTTTATTAGCGGCAGTTTGCGCCATTAAATCAGCCATATTTTGGACAATATTTCTGGCTGGGTACGCACCTGAAGAAAATAGTTTTTCAATCCGTTCAGCTTGAAATTGTCCTTTTTCAACCAGTTTTACGCTGTCTAGCAGTATGCCTTCTTGGTGAATGTCGGTCGCAAGTGAAGACATTGAACCCGGTGCAATGCCACCAACATCTTCATGATGGGCGCGACTGGCGACATAAAACAAAATATTGGTGTTAACTGAGTCGAACACTGGGGTAATAACTGTGATGTCAGGTAGATGAGAGCCCCCATTATAGGGATTATTTTGAACAAACACATCGCCTGCATTGATGGATTGTGTACCATTAATGACTACTTTGACACTGGCATCCATCGAGCCCAGATGTACTGGCACATGTGGTGCGTTGGCAATCAAGTTCCCAATGGCATCAAAAATGGCGCATGAAAAATCCAAACGTTCTTTAACGTTCACTGACTGTGACGTATTACGCAGCACTATACCCATTTGCTGCGCGATGCTCATAAAGGCACTATTAAATAGTTCCAGGGCGACAGGGTCTGCTGTGACGAGAATGTTTTCCTTTGGAGATGGTGATGTTCCTAGGTCTAATGCAGTTTTGATTTTCTTAAAATGAAGTACCAAATGGCCGTTAACATTGACCTTTACTCGCCAGTTTTTCTCAACAATGATGGTACCGGTTGGTTCTACAATAATCGCTGGGCCTATTACTTCATGGCCAAACCTAAGTGATGACAGCCGTATTACGGGGGTTTCTAACCACTGTCCTTGACTATAAATTTGCCTAACAGTTTGTATTTTTATAGGTAAGTTGCTGGCTAATGTCTGTTTGGCTTCTTCGGTTTTTTCAGCGCCACCGAAAGATTCAACAATTAAAGTATCAATCAATATGGCCTTGTTGGCCGCATTGGAGTGTGTTTCAACAGACTGAGCCCCACTAAAGCCAAATTGTTGTTCATGCTGTTCTATAAAACGTTGTTGCATAGAGGTAAAAGTATCTAATGGTATGTTAAGGCTGGTATCGGTATTGCGATATTTGAGCAAAGCAGTGCAGTGGTGGGTGATTTGGTTATTGCGCAACCCCTGCCTATTTAAATCTTCAATATTAGTTTGTTTAAGTTGGTCAATAGCAGTATCGATGGCGTGAATGTCACCATTTTGAATAAGTGGGCCTGCTACTTTCTGGCGTTCCACTTGTATATTGGCCAGTCCCATACCATAAGCCGATAATATGCCAGAATAGCTATGCAAAAATATGGTTTTAATACCTAACTTTTCAGCTACTAAACAGGCGTGTTGTCCACCTGCACCACCAAAACAATTTAGCACGTAGTTGGATACGTCATAACCACGTGCAATTGATATCTTTTTAATGGCTTGCGCCATATGTTGAACAGCAATCGCCAAAAAACCTTCCGCTACGTCTTCAGCGCATCGACCATCGTTAATTTCATCAGCGATGTCAGCAAAGGCTTTTATCGAGCTTATTTTATCCAAAGGTTGGTTTTGCTGTGTGCCAAAAATATGAGGAAAAAAATCTGCCTGAATTTTGCCTAAACATAGGTTAATGTCAGTCACAGCAAGTTTGCCATTACGTCTGTAACATATTGGACCCGGAACGGCACCCGCAGACTTGGGGCCTACACGAAAGCGTCCATCTTGATAACGTAAGATGGATCCACCACCAGCAGCTACAGTATGTATATGTAACATAGGCACACGCATACGCACCCCAGCAACTTCAGTTTCGTAGGCTTTTTCAAACTCGCCTGCGTAGTGAGACACATCAGTGGAGGTGCCGCCCATATCAAAACCAATGATTTTCTCAAATCCTGCTTGTTTAGCGGTGTGGACTGCACCCACTATGCCGCCTGCAGGACCAGATAAAATCGCATCTCGTCCACGGAACGTATCTGCGCTAGTTAGGCCCCCCGATGACTGCATAAATAATAATTGGGTTGGTTTTTTTTGATTAAGCCCTTTACTAATATTTCGTATGTATCTTAATAGTATAGGGGTGAGGTAAGCATCCACTAAAGTGGTTTCACCTCTGGAAATTAGTTTTTGTAAAGGGCTGACGTCATGGCTAGCTGAAATTTGTTTAAAGCCAATTTCTTTGGCTAATTCTATTAGTTGTTTTTCATGCTGACTGAACTGATAACCATGCATTAGCACTATTGCTATGCTCGTTAGACCTTGGTTAAAGGCACTTTCCAATACTTTTTTGGTTAATTCAGTATTTAGCGCTTGTAAAATTTCACCTTTTGCCGTGATTCTCTCATTTATTTCGACTACCTGAGTATAGAGAATATCTGGTTTTTCAATTTTTAAAGCAAAGGTATCGGGGCGTGCTTGGTAACCGATTTCAAGTGCATCCTTAAAACCCTTGGTAATCGCTAATAATACGTTGTCACCTTTTCGTTCTAATAAAGCATTAGTTGCAACCGTGGTCCCCATTTTGATTTTGTCAATTAGGTCATCAGGCACAGGATCGGATTGGTGGATATCCAGAATTGATTTAATACCAAACACAGCAGCATCGTCATAAGCTTCTGGATTTTCAGATAGATATTTTTTGCATAGCAGTGTGCCATCTGGACGCCGCGCAATAATATCTGTGAAAGTGCCACCGCGATCAATCCAAAATTGCCAGTTTTTATAAGGTGTATGAAAGTCTGAAGTCATTAGATATGCAGTTGAGTTACTTAATTGCGATTATGCCAGACCTTATTTTTTTATCTATTAACTTAGATAAAAAAATATAAAAGTAGGCGTAAACGTTATGATCATTATCACAGGTGATTTGTGAACTAAGGATGGCAGGATGCATCAAGCTATACAGGTCTGTCAAAAACATGTGCTCACTCGCATAACAAGACAAGCTACATAAACCATGCTGTGTATCAAGATCATGAAATTACTTTATTTTTATTCTTTATGAATAATAAGAAAATAGGACATGTATTTTGCTCATTTTGTATCACCTAGTTTCAAGATGTTGTCTGAAAAGTGGAAACATTAATTTTTGAATCACCTAATTTGTATGTTTTTAATGCTGAAAAATTAAATAAATAGTTATTTAAACCTATTTGATATTTTTGGCGACATAAAAAACAGCAACACACCCTCACAAAAACTAGAAAGGATCTCGTCATGAAAAAATCAACAATTGTTTGTTTAGTATTATTAGTAACACTTCTCAGCCAAGAAATTTTTGCCGACGTTTGGACCAGTGACAAATTCAGTAAGACGTTACACTTGGCTTTGGCTGATGATTCTATTGCTCAGCTTTACATTGATGCAGGTGCTGGTGATTTAAAGATAACGGGTAAAGCAGGTCAGCTAGAGATCACGGTTATTGCTAAGGTGTTTGGTGAAAAGTTGAATGAAGATGAATATGTTCTCAGCCTTCAAAAAGATGGTGACAAAGCGCGACTGATTGCTCAATTTAATGACAACATATATAACAATCAAAGAATTGATCTGGAGATCAGCATGCCACCCACTTTGGCTCTGTTAGTAGATGATAGGTCTGGTGACATCTTAATTGAATCTATTAGTAATGGGCTCACCTTAAATGACCGCTCTGGTGGGATCGATCTAAAAGGCGTAGTGGGTGACGTAAATATTAATGATTCTTCAGGCGATATTCACGCAAAAAACATATCTGGTGTCGTCATAGTTGCTGACAGTTCTGGTGATATCAGTATCAACGGTGCTGCTGATTTTTAAATTAAAGAATGACGGTTCTGGCGATATTAGTTTACGAAATATTAAAAGGAACTTAAAATAGTTATTACTTTTTGGGCACTAGGCACCGTAAATACTCCTCTTAGTTAGAGGCCAGATTAGCCTGCTATAACTCGATTGCGGCCCTGTTTTTTTGCTTGGTATAAAGCATCATCTGCACGTTTCAAGGCACTTTCTATGTTGGTTTCTTGTTTGTTCCATTTTGATACCCCTGCACTAGCAGTAATTTCAATAGTTAATTTATCCGTTAAAGTAGGTGAGTTGGTAATAGAGTTACGAATTTTTTCGGCTAGTTTGATAGCTTCTGACATTGATGTCTCAGGTAACAGTATCAAAAATTCTTCACCGCCAAAACGAAACACGGAGTCAGAGTTTCGGCAGTTTTTATGGATCGTACCGGCGACACGTTGAATAACTTTATCGCCCAGATCGTGACCATATTTATCGTTGATAGACTTAAATAAGTCTATATCAAAACTTATTACCGATAAATCAGAATGATAACGTCTGCTGATCGCAACGAGCTGTTTGGCTAAAATCGCAAAGGAGCGTCGATTCAGTAAATTCGTTAAATAGTCATGGTTGGCTTCTTCATATAAATTTTTAGAATATCGATTAGATCTTATAGATAGCGGGGTAATAAAAAATAACCCCTCAATAAGAATGGTCAGTATAATAATAATTAATATTAGTTGCTGGGTGGTGCGTAGCTGTTGAATTTTCTGATTACTTTCTACTTCATATTGTTTTACCGTAATATTGAAACTATTTAGCATCTGCTCCTTGGCCATAAGTAAAAAGATTGAACTTTCAAGGTTACTTTGAGTATCTAACGGTGTGATTGGACTATCTAGTAATTGTTTGATTAATGAAGAAAATTCAGTCATTTTTCGTTCAATATTGTGAGGTTCTGAAAAATATAGTGCATACATAGGTTTTGAAAGTGGAGATTCTAGATTTTGTTTTAATTTTTCAAAATGTTCTTTAAGCAGATATTGGTGATTTCTGTGCATTTTGTTCAGGGCAGTTAGTGCTTTGTTTTTGTCGGTAACAAACCCCCTTGCGATATATTCATTAATATGCAAAACAGTGCGTTGCGACAACATACGTTGCTGACCACTGACATTAATAAGTTTGCCAGATACATTTTGCTCAATAATGATTTTATCCAGTGTAAAATGCACAAAGATAGATAAAACAGCAATAATTGTTAGCGAAACAACATAGGTTAATGTCATTGTGTGAGCAGGATTCAAAATCCACTTAAGACTGAGTTGTTTTTCCATCTTGGAGTTCAGCTACTAACATGTCCATATTTAAACGAAATCATAACTAATTTTGTTCACATTCGCTTATGATATTTTATGTAATTACAATCTGGAGAGTCAAATGGCGCAGTGGTTAGATACAACAGTGGTGAATAGAACCGATTGGAATGACCATTTATTCAGTTTACGATTTTTTTGTCATGAGTTTCCTCAGTTTAAGGCTGGACAATTTACCAAGATAGGTGTTGAACACGATGGTAAAATAATATCTCGCCCTTATTCACTTGTCAGTGGGCCTGACGAAGATGCGTTAGAGATTATTGCCGTACCCGTTGAAGATGGTTCTCTATCTCCTAAGTTACATAAGCTACAAATCGGCGATCCTTTAAAAATAATGTCACCAGCAACGGGATTTCTTATTCTTGACGAAGTGCCAAAAAGTCGTGACTTATGGTTAATGGCAACAGGGACAGGAGTGGGACCTTTTTTGTCTATTTTAGCTACAAAACAGGTTTGGCAGGATTATGAGAATATAGTTTTGGTCTACGGTGCTCGTCATGATGATGATCTAGCTTATAAAAATTTGATTGCTACCTGGTCTAAGCAATACCCAGATAAGTTTCATTTTGTACCAATCGTAAGCCGTGAAAGTATGGCCGATAGATTACATGGGCGTATTCCGTTATTACTTAAAACATCACTCATTCAGCAACAGGTAGGTCTGGATATTCATGCCGACCATAGCCAAGTGATGTTGTGTGGTAATCCAGCTATGATTGAAGAGGCGACTCAAACGCTTATTGAGTTGGGTTTATCTAAACATCTTAGGCGTTCGCCTGGGCAAATATCTTTGGAACGGTATTGGTAGACTGAAGGTCGCTGCGAGTATTAGTTGCGAAAAAAGCAAAGTTGATTTTTGAAAAATCAATACTACCTCCCTGAGGATTTCATTCATAAAGGATAAGTTTTTGTAGCCCAGATTCAAACGATTTGCGGAACCTGTCCTTATAAAACAAGTAATTAAAGCGCTACACCTTGCCTAATTATAAAGGCCATGCTGATGTTTACATTCTTGAATAGGGGGTTGTATCTAAGCTATTTTTTAGAGGGGTTTGGTTCATTTTCTTAATATAACTTGCGAGTAATGTTACGCCCTAATTCTATTCTGTATGTTATAAACATCAGCTTACATACCTTAAGACTGAGCAGGTTGAATAGATAATCTGCATCGTTTATGCTAAATATATTAAAGCTTGTAAGGACACAGTATGGTACTCGAATTTTTGACTCACGAAGCTAATGCCCCATATTTTTTTGCTCTTTCTTTTTTGGTAATCCTGTTTGTCTTTGAAGTGTTGGGATTGCTAATTGGTATGAGTCTTAGTCATGCCTTCGACAGCTTAATTGATTTTGATGTAGATACTGATATAGGTGGCCATTTAAGCCTTTTAGGTTTGGGTAAAGTACCGTTGATTATCTGGTTAACATTCTTTTTTGGTTTATTTTCCATACTTGGATATGCCGCCAACGCAATATCTAATTCTATAATAGGGTTTATACCAATTTGGTTAAGTATAGCACCTGTGGCTATAGTGTCTTTTATGATAAATGGGGCGTTGTGCAAGGTATTTGCTAAAGCCTTTCCTCGATATGAAACGACAGCTGTCAGCACCGACACTCTTTCTGGAAGGGTTGCCAAGGTAACAATTGGTAATGCAACGTTCACAAAATTTGCTATGGGTGTGGTACTTGATGAGCACCACACTTCTCATAATGTTCGAGTACAAGCGATGGACGATGGGATTGTTCTCAATAAAAGTGACCAAGTTATCTTGGTTGAAAAAATAAAAGGTAGCGCAATTTGGCTCGCTATTCCTTATGAAAACTAAGTAGAATTTTGCATACATTTTATTGCAAGGGTTCAAAACTTAACACATTCAAACAACCACTACGGGGTATTATAAATGGAATTAAGTAACATTATTGGTTACGCAATAGCCGCAGGTATCTTATTACTTGTACTTTTCATCGTCGGGTTTTCATTATCGAGGATGTACAAAAAGTCGACCAAGGACTCGGCGTTAGTGAAAACTGGATTGGGTGGAGAGAGAGTCATCACAACAGGTGGTGTAATGTTGATACCTGGCTTTCAAGAGCTAATGAGAGTCAACATGCGTACTTTGCGTATTCGTGTTGAAAAAAGAGAAGGCGAAGCACTAATCACTGAAGATTGTATGCGTGTTGATGTCGGCGCTGATTTTTATGTACGTGTAGCTAGCGATACTGATTCCATTGCTAAAGCTGCCCAAGCGCTTGGGGATCGCTTAGATGATCCTGATAAAGTTAAAGAGCTAATGGAATCTAAATTTGTTGGCGCGCTTCGCTCAGCCGCTGCTTCAATGTCAATGGATGAATTGCATAAAAATCGACCTGATTTTATCCTTGCCGTGCAAAACGCCATTGCTGACGAGTTGGCACAAAACGGTCTTGAACTTGAGTCAGTTTCACTCACTAGTTTTGATCAGACTAAACTTGAGTATTTCGATGAAAATAACGCATTTGATGCTCAGGGCCGGGCAAAACTTGCAGAAACCATTGAAGGCCGTAAACAGCGAACTAATGAAGTTGAGCAAGAGAACCGCATTGCTATTGAACAACGTAATCTTGAAGCTGAAAAAGACTCACTCGCCATTGAACAGCAAAAACGTGAAGCTGAAATAGCTCAAGAGCAGGAAATACAGGTCAAAGAAGCTGAGCAGAAAGCTTTAATAGCTGCTAAGCGTGAAGAACAAGAGCAGAAAGAGCGTGAAGCTGAAATTGGAAAGAATCGCGCTATCGAAGCCGCTGAAATTGAGAAAAGTCGTACTATTGAAGCGGCAGAAATCGAGAAGAAATTAGCGATTGATAAAATGAAAATCAATCAACAGCGTGACCTTGAAGTTGCTGAGCAGGAACGTCAAATTATTATCGCTGAAAAGTCAGAAGCTGAATCTGCTGCGCGTGCTAAGGCTGCAGAAGCAGAACAAGACAGAGTGGTCAAAGAAGAAGGCGTAATTACCGCCGGTGAAGTTGCTAAAGCCGAGCGTCAGAAACAAATTGAAGTGATTGACGCACGTAAAGTGGCTGAGCGTGAAGCCGTAGGTATTACGGTTGCTGCTGAAGCCACTAAAAAAGCGGCTCAAGATGATGCTGATGCCAAGTTGATTGTTGCTAGAGCTGATGCGGATGCAATTATAATGAAGGCTGAAGCAGATGAGAGACAATATGCTGTTGATGCTGAAGGTCGTCGTATGCTTAATGAAGCAGATAACGCTTTGAGTGAAGAACAAGTTGAACTTCGTCGAATACTCGCGACACTTGAAACATTACCTAGAGTGGTTGCACAAGCTGTTGAGCCTCTTAAAAACATTGAAGGTATCAAAATACTTCAAGGTTATGGCGGAGTGCCCTGTGGCACATCAAATGGAGCGGGCAGTTCGACGTCAGGCAGTGATCCTATGTCGCAGCTGACAAATGCTGCATTAGGCTATAAAGCTCAAGCCCCTGTTGTTAGTGCTTTACTAAATGAGTTAGGTCTCGGCGGATCCATTGAGGAGCTTGTTTCTGGCGAGACCTTAGCCACCCTTGTAGCAGGTAAAACCGCAGGTGAATCAACGGATGCCTCCGACTTAGTTGATAATGGAGTAACTAAACAGGACAGCTGATCTCACCGATATAGGTGTTAATTTGGGTCACGCTAAATCGATGATTTTTTGAACCACCATAACAGACTTAATTCACCATATAGTCACGCATACAAAACCAAGTAAGTCACCTCTTGTATGCGTGTTACCTTTTAAATAAGGCACAGGTTAACGACGTATTGCAGTTGTATACAAGCAAAATTGCTGCGCTATTCATAATCTCACTTGGGTTCAATAAATCAGTCCACTTGTTGCCTAATTAATCAGCAACTATCCACATGCTTAATAACTTTCATAAGTGGTATCAACTGGGACATTAAGAGTGAATTTTTATTTTGGGTTTTATATAAAAAGCCATACAGTAAGCGAATTTATAAACTGCGTTCGGTGATAACTTGGTTTAGAGATATCAATAAATCGGGCTTAACTGATGGTCTATATTTTTAGATTTTAAATAATTGTGTGATTATGTTCGAAACTTACACTCAATTTTAATTTTGAGATATTTACTTTAGTTGTATCGATAATAAATATTGATTGAGCATTAACGCATCAAATTATAGGACAAAATATGTATTTTGAAGATTACCAACCTGGCCAAATATCTCAGTTTGGTGCTTATAAGGTAACTGAAATCGAGATAAAAGAATTTGCCGGTAAATATGACCCCCAGTTTTTTCATTTAGATGATGAGGCAGCAAAACAGTCATTGTTTGGAGGATTATGTGCAAGTGGTTGGCATACTGCCTCAATGTTTATGCGCATGCTGATTGATAATTTACCAGAAGATCATGGCTCGCTTGGTTCACCTGGTATTAATAATCTCAAGTGGTTAAAACCTGTATACCCAGGATATATTCTTAGTGTAAAAAGTTGTGTAAGTCATTGTCGATTATCTAACAGTAAACCTGGCGTGGGTCTAATATGTGTGAATTACGAGGTTGTTAATCAACATGATATGCCAGTGATGACATTAGAATCTAATGCTTTTTTCAGGTGTAAAAATAACTAAGCGTTGAAGTATGTATGCTTAATATTATGTGAGTTATTTGCCGGCAACATTATGCTTAATCTTAATGATGTCATCGACTGCGATTTTAATGAGGTTTAGCGAGTTGTCTAAGGCCTGCAACTTGCTCACATTTGTTTTGTGGCTGCGTACATTAATGGCAATAATTTGCACCTAATTGTCGGTAAACAGAATCAAACTTAGGGCTGTTTTGGAATTTCTCCGTGTATACACCGCTGCAGTTCTAAAGCACTATAGGGAAGTAAGTGTTTGGTACTAGAACACAGTGGCTGTCGTGGTTTTTTGCCTAAAGCCTAAAATTTAACCCCCTTGTTTAAACCAATTCAATTTTTTATGTAAACTTACTACTGAGCCTACAATGATCAAAGCTGGTGGTTTTATTTTTGCCACCTCCGCTTTTTGCTGAATGTCTTCTAAAGTACCAATCACCACTTTTTGTTGTGCTGTGGTGGCAGACTGCACCATGGCAATAGGTGTAGAAGGGACGAGTCCATGTTTAATTAACTGTTCACAAATAATGGGTAAGCCAGTTAACCCCATATAAAACACTATGGTTTGATCTGGTTGAGCTAACCCTTGCCAGTTTAAGTTGATGCTATTATCTCGTAAGTGACCTGTGGCAAAAACTACAGATTTGGCGTGATCTCTATGAGTTAATGGTATACCAGCATAACTGGCGGCTCCACTTGCTGCGGTAATCCCCGGAACGACCTGAAAACTGATCCCATGTTCGATTAGGGTTTCAAGCTCTTCACCACCTCTACCAAAAATGAAAGGATCCCCACCTTTTAGCCTTACCACTCTGTTGCCTGCTAAAGCTTGTTTGGCTAATAATTCGTTAATTTCGTCTTGTGGCAAAGTGTGGTTGCTTTTAGCTTTACCTACATAGATCTTTTCAGCATCACGTCTTACTAACTCGAGTATTTGAGGAGAAACCAAACGGTCGTAGACCACAACATCAGCTTTCTGCATCAAACGTAACGCTCTAAATGTTAATAAATCTGGATCACCG
Organism: uncultured Pseudoalteromonas sp.; assembly: GCA_964564805.1. Lineage (GTDB taxonomy): Bacteria > Pseudomonadota > Gammaproteobacteria > Enterobacterales > Alteromonadaceae > Paraglaciecola. The sequence goes on from CAZMDX010000681.1 coordinate 15,925, forward strand.
GGTCCTGCGCCTACTAAGTATACTTCGCCTACTGTTTTACTAGCATCTGGTGCATTTAATTTTTCTAAAAACTTCTGTTCAGCGACCTGCTCGTTGCCTTGTAAAACATTTTCGGCTATGTCGCCATCTAATACATCCTCCCAAAAATAACGCCTTTCAGTAACCGATTGAAAACGTTTCTTTACTGACGCCCTAAACTTTTCTGAAAATAAGCCTAATAAGCTCACTTTTTGTGGGATAACCGATTCAAGTTTTTGTCTTAAATACCTGAGTAATACTGGCGCTACGCCACCGCTACTCATAGCAATAATAATCGGTGATCGGTCAACGATGGATGGAGTAATAAACTGGCAAAGTGGGGTGTTATCCACCACGTTGACTAAAATCTTTTGTTTCCGAGCTTGATCGTGAATTTGTTCGTTCAATTCGCTATTGTCTGTGGCTACAAAGACTATTTGTTTGTCGTTCATATCTGAAACAATATAAGGTCTAACGATGAGCTGAATTTTTTCTTCTTTAGCAAACCGTTGCACTGTATCGCATACCCAAGGTGCTACGACGGTAATATGTGCAGACGTTTTTAACAGTAATTCAACTTTACGAGCGGCTACCTCTCCGGCACCTACCACTAAACAGGTTAAATCTGTGGTATCTAAAAATATTGGGAAATATTTCATCTGTCAGCACTTGTTGGAATAAGGAGGCAAGTGTGCCCTTTCAGAACAAAAGTGCAAACCAATTAAAACTAAGCTTATATTCCATTAGGTTATTAAAAAATTAGAATCTAGTATTTTTTGTAAAAAAAAGGAGCCGCAAAGCCCCTTTATTTATAATCGTAAGTTAACTACTTAATCACGATTTGCTGGATTGCCACGCTTCTTGGGTGGCTGTTCTGACCATTCACGTAGTCCAAGGCTTCGACCTGCAACACGCGTCTTTTGTAACGTGTCTTGTGTCGCCTGAGGCATGTCTTTAGGTAAGTCTACTGTGCTGAAATTATCATAAATTTCAATAGAACCAATATTTTTACTGCTAATATCTGCTTCGTTGGCGATAGCACCTACAATGTTACCAGGCTTTGCACCATGGGTGTGACCCACTTCAATACGATAACGCTGCATACCTTCACTAGGCGGACCAGATTTACGCTCGCGCTTAACACGCTCACCGCCACCACGTTCGCCACCACGTTCAGGACGTGCCCCGCGGTCTCTTGGTGCACGATCATTTCTGTCGTTGCGGTCATTCCTTGGAGGATTAGCATTTAAGTCTGGACGGTCACTATCTTTGAGGATAAGTGGTTCGTCACCTTGAGCTATCTTTGCTAATGCAGCCATAATAACTTCAGGAGCGGCTTCGGTTTCTGCTTGAATGGACTCAACAATTGGGATCAAAGTCTCAATTGAAGCATCACCTATCGCTTCAATCACACTGCTTTTAAAACGAGACAAACGCGTTTCGTTTAATTGTGAGATAGACGGGATGGTCATGGGGGCAATTGTCTGTCTAGTGGCGCGCTCAATAGAAAATAACATACGTTTTTCACGATGCGAAATAAACAGTATTGCATCGCCTTCACGGCCTGCGCGTCCTGTACGACCGATACGGTGAACATACGATTCTGTATCGTAAGGCACGTCAAAGTTAATTACGTGACTAACACGTTCAACATCAAGTCCTCGAGCGACTACGTCGGTAGCAACTAAAATATCGATTTTGCCTTTCTTCAAACGGTCAACAGTACGTTCACGTGAATTTTGTGGAATGTCACCATTGAGTGGTTCAACCGCATAACCGCGTGCAGAAAGCTTTTCAGCCAGCTCCATAGTAGCGGTTTTGGTTCTCACGAAAATGATCACCCCATCAAAGCTTTCTACTTCCAGTATACGGGTCAGTGCTTCTAACTTGTGGTGTCCAGCAACTTGGCAATATCGTTGTCGGATAGTGCTAGCAGTAGCTACTTTAGATTCAATTTTGACTGATTTAGGGTCATTTAAATAACGTTTAGTTATTTTACGGATAGGATCCGGCATCGTCGCAGAAAATAACGCCGTTTGACGCTCTGCTGGAGCATGACCTAAGATCCATTCTACGTCATCGATGAAACCCATACGTAACATTTCATCAGCTTCATCAAGTACTAAAAACTTTAATTTATCAAGTTTAAGAGTACCCTTCTTAATATGGTCTATTACTCGCCCCGGTGTACCCACAACAACTTGGGTGCCACGCTTTAGTTGACGAATTTGGTTATCATAAGATGAACCACCATAAATAGGTAAAACGTTAATCTTTTTAGAAAAACTGGCATAAACCTGAAAGGCTTCAGCAACCTGTATCGCTAATTCTCTAGTAGGTGTTAACACTAACAACTGGGTGTTTTTATCGTCAGGGTCAATGTTGGCTAACATAGGGAGTGCAAAAGCAGCCGTTTTACCGGTACCTGTTTGCGCTGTACCTAGTACATCGTGTCCTGCAATGATAAGTGGAATACATTCTGCTTGAATAGGTGTAGGTTTTTCATAGCCGACTTTGTCTAGTGCTTGCAGCAGTTCTTCGGGTAAGTTTAAATCTCTAAATGTAATTTCAGATGTGGTGGTGGTCATCAAGTTTCCCAGGGTACAGGCAGGCACTGCTTTATGAATCGGTAATACAATTTCGAAAATCGGTAAAACAATTATTTAAGGCGAAGCCGGCACGGTTTCAAAGGTCAAATTATATTCGATATTCACCATTTACTCCATGCAATGCTCTGTTTAATTGCAATATATTTAAAATATGTGATGTTGTGATGCAAAAGTTTGTAGTTTATTGTCAATGTTGTTGCAGATTTGTATGTTAAACGTGTGAAGTGGTTAACATCCTGGGGTGGATTTTCTTATACTTCAGATTTTTATTAGAAAGCAGTTTATGGTTAAGGCATAAAAGCACTGAACATCATGCCCAAATATTCAGATCTTTTAGAAAAATGAATGTTTTTGCTGTATTTCGGGTTGAAACATCTTAAGTTATGTTTTAATGAGTCCTATTATTTAACTTTTTTAATGCATAATTGTTGAGGATGCGCGACCTATATCAATGAAACTCAGAGTGTTGGTCGCACATCACAAAAACACATATCATTATATCTTCATTAGTATGTATACAAGGAAAAATCATCATGAAAAGTTTTAATCCGACACAATTAAAATATGCATTAGCGGTTGTTGCATTGGGTGTGTTGTCAAGCTGCGGTAAACAAACTAGTGAAGAATATATACAAGAAGCTGAGCAATATGTTGAACAGAACAATCTAGAAGCTGGAGTTGTAGCCCTAAAAAATGCGGTGCAAATTGAGCCCAAATCTGCACGTGCCAGATTTGAACTTGGTCAGCTCTATATTCAACAAAAACAATTTGAAAGTGCTGAAAAAGAGCTTGATCGTGCTTTAGAATATGGATTTGAGCCATCAAAAGTCTTACCTCTTCTCACTCAAGCTTACCAGCGCACTGGCGCTTACTCAGCCATCAGCAAATTAGAGCATCAGCAAGAAGGATTAACATTCGTTGAACGTGCTGAAATCGGCTATTTTAAAGTGATTGCATTAGTTCGGTTAAATAAAACTGAAGAGGCCCGCTTACTAATAGAAGAATTAGCAGAAATCGATACAGTCTCTGTTTTCAAAAGTTTGACAGCAGCTTACACGTTGGTATTAGACAAAGATTATGAAACAGCCGCCAACACTGTATCTGAGTTGCGTGCTCAGACACCACAAAATGCTGAAGTACTGAAGTTATTAGCTCAGTTGAAGCTGTCGCTTGGGGCACCAGATGAAGCTGCCGAAGTATTTACAGATTATGTTCAGTTTTACCCCGAAGATACACAAACTACTTTTGTTTTGGCCAAATTATTGGTGGATGTAGGTGAATTAAGTGCTGCTGAGCCATACATAGACAAGCTACTTTTACTCAATGATTTAAATCCTTTGTTGAACCAATTGAAGTCTGCAACACTCGCTAATCAGGGTGATTATGTCAATTCCCTAAAACATTCGGAAATAGCAATTACTGGCGGTATTGATGCGCCATCTTTACGTCTGATGGCAGGGTACGCGGCTTATCAAATACAAGACTTCTCAAGTGCCAATCGGCATCTGACTTATATTGCGGGATTGTTACCAGATAACCACCCAGGTCTGAAGTTACTTGCTGCTAGTCAACTTCAATTAGGATTGACCTCTGAAGTCGGTGATGTTTTAGCAAGACTTGACCAACTAACAGATAAAGACGCACCTCTATTTTCCAAAGCAAGTTATGAGTTACTGCGTGATGGCTTTGAAAAAGAAGCCAAAGTCTTAATTGAAAAGTCATCAAATATTAGTCGTACTGCAGAAGATCTGACACGATTAGGGCTGTTACAACTTTCATTAAATAATCTTGATGGAATCGTCAACTTAGAAGAGGCGGTTAGTAAGTCGCCTGAATTGGTGAGCGCCCAAACCACTCTAGCAAAAGCGTATGTAGTTACTAAGCAATATGACAAAGCGTTAGAACTGGCAAGTAACTGGAAAGGCACTAAGCCTGATGACTTAAAACCATACCTGTTAGCTGGTGATGTTTATACCAGACAAGAGAAGTTTGAAAAAGCAAAAGTAGAATTTGAAAAAGCATCAGAGATAGACATTAACAGTGTTTCGCCAAAGCTAGCGATGGTTAATTTAGCTGTAATACAAAAAGACATGCAACAAGCTGGTTTACTACTAGAGAAATTACTTACCGAATACCCAGACAACGTATCTGCTTTAGCGACTTATTATTTGGTCAGTAAGCAAGATAACAAACAAGCAAAAGGAATTGAAAAAATCCAATCTGCTTTTGACCGCGAACCATCAAATTTTGCTATAAGGTTATTGTTAGCTCGGGCTCAGGTTGTTGAAACTAACTACCAAGACGCTATTGAGTTGTTGACTGAAGTCAATGATCAAAAAGATTTGCCAAAGGCTTATTGGAAAACACTAGGCCAGAGCTTTATTAAAACCAATCAACTTCGACCTGCGACCCTGCATTACGATGCATGGTTAACAGAAGAACCTAATGATAAAGACGCTATTGTAGGTAAGTTGTTGTTATTGGATAGTCAAAATAAATTTGTAGAAGCCTCGGAATTAACTCAAGGCTATCTTAATAATCGTGACGATATACAAATGCAGTTGTTAAACACACACTTTTTACTAATGCAGGGGGACTATCCTGCCGCACAAACAGTATACGATTTATTGCCAGACAACGTACTTGGTTTACCCTTAGTTAAAGGATTTCTAGCGCGCTTTCAAATACATAATGAACAGCCAGAGTTGGCGCTGGAAAATGCGCTTATTGCTTACAACGCAACGCCCAATAATAGAAATCTGATCTTAATGGTATTCACTTACGATAAATTGAATCAGCTCAATCAGACCATGGAATTACTTAAGCAACATATTGAGCAACAACCTACAGATTTAACTGCAAAAATGTTGTTAGCAGAAAGACAAATTGGCGATGACTTGCCCGGCGCCATGGCGACCTATGAAGAAGCTTTACGTCAAAACCCCAAAAATTATGTTGCTAACAATAACTTAGCGTATTTATATCTTCAAAAGGGTGAAATTGATAAGGCTAAAGGTTATGGAGAAAAAGCGGTTGAACTTAAACCCAACAATTCTGCGGCATTAGATACGTTAGCGCAAATACACGTTGCAGAAAAAGACTATGAAGAAGCTTTGGACCTTTATAGTAGAGCAATAACCGATGCCATGCAAAATGAAGAGATTTATCTTAATTATGTTGAAGCATTATTTTTAGCTGAAGAAACCTTCTTAGCCAAACGCAAACTTAACCAGCGCGAGATGAAAGAGGGTATATCTATTCTCAGAGCAGCGAAGCTAAAATCTGATTATAATATTGACTAATAAATTAGTCATACCTTTATTTTAAGCTCAGGTAATTTAGTTAGATATTCTAGATATTCTAAATAGATTAATGATTTTAAGGCCACATTTGTGGCCTTTTTTGTTTCCCCAGCGAAGCTGGCAGACCTGTGAACTAGGATATTGTGGAGTCACCCTAGTTCGCGTGGTAATAATTCGAAAGGCAAGGGTGTTGATAACTATTAGTGTGGAGTATGAAGGAAAGCATAGAAATTTAGATTATGAACTAACCGTAACATATTTTGACAGAGTACTGATGCGTAGGCGTCCAAAATAAAACAGCTCCCAATATTCAGTCAAAGCAATGCTGTTCTTGTGGATAGGATTTAACAGGGTGTCATAATGCAGTGCCGGAACAACTATGGGAGGATTAATATCGTATCCACCTGAACATAGTTGCACGTATTATTAAATACGAAAATCAAGAATATTGCGAGTGTGGGTAGTGGATAGACCCATAATAACTAGTATGGCTAGATATATGAAAGCCAATAGAGTGCGAAGGATAAGCCAATCTAACAAGCACCATCGAAACACAGCTACCAATACACAGCCGAAATACATAGTAACAAGATGTATTAAAGTATTTGTAGGTATTCTTAAGTCAATTAAAAACTTATTTACAGCCCATACAAAACGTTAATGACCTAAAGTTTTTCCTATGTATGATACCGATGACATCAGCCATCCTGACCAGTTATAAGTAATATTAACGGTTTGTTTTTTAATCCCGGTCAAGAGAATAAACGTGCTTCACCTGCTTGACGTCTCTTGGCTTTTAATACTAGCAGCAGTGTAATTAAACCGGGCAGTGCTTGTATGTATAGAATATTAGAATTGATATTAAGCCCACCAAAAATGCCAGCAATAGTGACACATATTAGTAGAAATACTTTTAAACTTTGATTACCGCTCATAAGAGCCCATAATAATCCGAAGCCTAAAAAGCTATTGTATAGACCTTGATTCATCGCTAATAATTCTGAAGATTTTGCCACCTCTGCCGTCATTGAAAATATTTTTTGTCCAACAGGATGATTCCAGTAAAACATTTCTAGCACCATTATTCCCATATGTAAAAGAGCGACTAAAAAGGTCATAAAACCAGCAAAAAACTTCATAGATAATACCTTGACTACTTTGGTTCAGATGTATCTATTTATAGTGTGGCAATTTGTCTTGAGTTGCAAGTATTGGTGTTAATACTGCTGTCTTAGTTAATACATAGTTTTACTATCGAATAAACATAAACAAAATAAACTCGTATTAAAAAAAAAGCGCCTTACGGCGCTTTGAATCATGAATAGACTATTACTGTTGTTTTCCGCTTGGGTCTTTCATGTAGCGAAAGAAGTCGCTGTCTGGTTCAACAACCAGCACGTCTTGTTTGCTACTGAAGCTTTTCTTGTAAGCATCCATACTACGTAAAAAACTGTAGAACTCTGGGTCTTTCGTATATGTCTCAGCATAAATCTGTGCAGCTTGGGCTTCACCTTCACCCCGAAGTTTACGCAGGTTACGCTCTGCATCAGCTAACATAACGGTTATTTTGGCATCGATATCAGCTTTAATAAATTCAGCTTTCTCTTTACCTTCAGAACGGTGTTCTCTGGCTACTGCTTCACGTTCACTACGCATACGTTGGAATATAAAATTCCTTACTTCCAATGGTAAGTTAATTTGTTTAACACGCACATCAATGATCATTATGCCCAGCTCGTCAGAGCTACTCGCAGCTTGTGCCATGGCTTCATCCATCAATTCTGAACGCTCACCTGAAACAATTTGTTGAATAGTACGGGTACCAAACTCAGAACGCAGTCCATTATTCACTTTTTGTTGCAGTAGTATCTCAGCACTAGATTTAATACCACCTGTGGCTAAATAGTACTTCGCAAAATCTTCAATTTTCCACTTAACGTACAAGTCGACAATCAAATCTTTTTTCTCAGCAGTCACAAAACGATCCGGCTGTTCGTCCAATGTCTGAATACGTGCGTCGAGTGTGACTACACGGTCAAAGAAAGGTAGCTTCAAGTGTAAACCTGGTTCGAAAACTGTGGTATCACCTGTTTCGCTATCTCTTTGCACTTTACCAAACTGAATAACAATTGCTTTGTTGCCTTCTTCTACAACAAATAATGAACCAAATATAAGTAACCCTAAGGCTACAATTATCAATGCAATAAAATTTTTCATAGCCTAGTTTCTCCCACTACGTGCACCGTTATTACGGTTGTTTCTGGAGTTGCCGTTTAACGGTTGTGTGTCTTCGTCTTGATTACGCAAACCTTCTAAAGTACTGCGGATATTAGCTGGAACGGTTGGTCCAGATTGATTCCCGAGTATTTTGTCTAGTGGTAAATACATCATGTTGCCAGTGCCTTCAGTATCCACCAGTATTTTACTGGTATTGCCGTACACTTCTTCCATCGATTCAAGATAAATACGACTCCGTGTGACTTCTGGCGCAGCTGTGTACTGAGGAAGTAATTCTTCAAAACGTGCTACTGCACCTTGCGCTTCCAACGTGACACGTTCTTTATAAGCTTGGGCCTCTTGCGCCAAACGGTTTACTTGTCCACGAGCTCGAGGTTCAATTTCACGAGAATAAGCTTCTGCTTCATTTATGAAACGTTGTTCATCTTCTTGTGCTGCAATTGCATCATCAAAAGCTTCTTTTACTTCCTCTGGAGGTCTTGCGTCCTTGAAGTTCATATCGACCACAGATATACCCATATCATATGATTCAATAATGCCCGACAATTCATCGCTCACGCTTTGCCTAGTCGCTTCACGGCCAGCTGTTAGCACGGCATCCATTTTTGAATGTCCTACAACGTAACGAATAGCACTGTCAAATGCCTGACTCAGGCTTTCTTCAGGACTGGTCACTGCAAAACTATATTTATAAGGTTCGAGGATACGGTATTGGACTTCCATCTCAACACGAACAACGTTTTCGTCTTCAGTTAACATTGAACCAGAAGACGGCAATGAGCGGATAGTTTTTACGTCTACTGGGATAATTTCGTCTATGAAAGTTGGCTTCCATTGTAAACCTGGGTCAACAAAGTTGCTAAATTCACCAAAACGTAGCACAACTCCGCGTTCAGCTTCACGAATAGTATAGAAACCGCTAAATACCCAGCCAATAACCAGTATACCTACGATTACAGCAGCACCAATTCCACCTAGGCTTTTACCGCCGGATGAACCATTAGAGCCACCTCCACCAAACTTGCCAAACTTATTCATCAAGTTTTTAAACACCTCGTCTAAATCAGGCGGGCCTTGGTCTCGGCCGCCCTTGTTTTTCCAAGGATCGTTATTGTTTCCACCGGGCTCATTCCAAGCCATCATGTCTCTCCAGCTAGTTAATTCAATAAATAGGTCATATGACCATTACGAGTTTTTTAATATTTTTGATCTGTTATTTGTAATTAATGTTCAACTATATAGGACTCTAAATCAACGTCAGTGCGTTTAATTAGTCTGTTCCAATCTCTTTGCTCCATACGCACATCGACCTGCCAATCGCCATTTTCTGCATAATCTTGTGAGGCAATGCAATTCATGTCAAAAAACACACCACGCAAGTTACTTTTATGTGGAGGTATCAATAATCTATGTTGTACCATGTTTTTTGATAAACATTCAGTAATAGCGTTGAGCAACAAATCGATACCTAAACCTTGCTGTGCAGATAACCAAACGCGAATAGGCATACCTGATTCATCACGATCAATCTTTGCACTTACACCGTCCATTCTATCGATTTTGTTACACACCATTAGCTGTTGAATATCGTCAGCTTTTATCTCTCCAAGCACTTCATTTACTTGTCCAGTATTTTCTTGAAACTGGTCGTCAGAATAATCCACTACATGCAATAAAAGATTGGCTTGTTGCGTTTCTTGTAAGGTAGCTTTAAACGCAGCAATTAGATCATGGGGTAGGTGACGGATAAAACCAACCGTGTCAGCAAGAATTGCTGAACCCACATCCTGCAATTGAATCTTTCTAAGTGTTGGATCAAGTGTGGCAAAAAGCTGGTCGGCGACATATACACCAGACTGTGTCATAGAATTAAACAACGTTGATTTGCCTGCGTTGGTATAACCGACAAGGGAAACAGTTGGAATTTCCGCGCGAACTCTCGAACGTCGGCCTTGCTCACGTTGTTTTTGTACTTTATCGAGACGACGCAAAATAGCTTTGATCCTCGCCCTCAATAACCGCCTGTCGGTTTCAAGTTGACTTTCACCTGGTCCGCGCAGTCCAATTCCACCTTTTTGTTTGTCTAGGTGTGTCCACCCTCGGATCAACCGGGTGCTCATATGGCGAAGTTGCGCTAATTCTACCTGTAATTTGCCTTCATGGGTACGAGCACGCTGGGCAAAAATGTCCAATATCAAACCTGTACGGTCTAATACTCTACATTTACATAGCGCTTCTAAATTTCTTTCTTGAGATGGGGATAAACTGTGATTAAAAATTACCACATCGGCTTGATGCGCTCTGACAGCATTAGCAATTTCTTCAGCTTTACCACTACCGACAAAATATCGAACTTGCGGTGCTTGCCTAGAACCTGTCACCACGTCTATGGCTTTTACACCTGCGGAAGACACAAGAAGTTGTAACTCTAATAAATCTTCTTTACTATTTTCATCAGCAAAGTCAACATGCACTAAAACAGCCTGTTCACCTGCTTCATAACGGTCAAACAATCCGCTCTCCTAAAACAATATTCAGCTTTCGTCTTCTTCCGTTTGACCAACAGTAGGCATTGGAATTGCGCGTGAAGGAACAACGGTAGAAATTGCATGTTTATAAACCATTTGGCTTACAGTATTTTTTAGTAAAATCACAAACTGATCAAACGATTCAACTTGCCCCTGTAATTTAATCCCGTTAACTAAATAAATGGATACAGGAATACGCTCTTTACGAAGCGCATTTAAAAACGGGTCTTGTAATGATTGCCCTTTTGCCATGATCAATCCTTTTTATTATAAAATTTTACCCTAAAACAAGATTATACAGAAAAAAAAATAGCTGTATAGGCTGCCTTATGATTGAAACTGACTATGTTCAATTACTTTCGTCAGATTGTCTGACGAAAATGTATCTAACGAATGAATATTTTCCCAACCTCTTAACCAAGTCAACTGTCTTTTGGCTAACTGACGTGTTGCAGCCACTGATTTTTCACGCATAACGTTAAAATCGAAATCGCCATCTAGATACTGCCACATTTGTCTGTAACCGACACATCTAATAGAGGGTAAATTCAAATGTAGATCACCCCTACCTCTTAATTTTTCTACTTCAGCCTGAAAGCCTGAATCAATCATCAGCTCAAAACGTTGAGCAATGCGTTGATGAAGTACTTTTCGGTCTTCCGGATTGATAGAAAATTGCTTTATGTTATAAGGTATGGGGTCAGACTTAGTTGCCATCAAGTCTGTCATTGAACAATTAGTGAGTTGATGTACTTCTAAGGCTCTCAATAAACGTTGAGGATCATTGGGATGAATTCGCCTAGCAGAAGCAGGATCAATTTTAGCCAGTTGTTGATGTAACGTATTCCATCCAAATTCCTCAGCTTTTTTCTCTATGATTTTTCTCACATTTTGATTTGATTCTGGTAATGGTGAAAGCCCGTCGATGAGAGCTTTGTAATACATCATAGTGCCACCTACTAACAACGGGATATTGCCCCTTGCTGTTATATCTTGCATGGCGGACAAGGCATCTTTACGAAACTCAGCCACTGAATAAGTTTGTGCGGGATCCAAAATATCTATTAATTTGTGAGGCGCTTTTTTTAATTCCTGAGCGTTAGGTTTCGCTGTTCCAATGTCCATACCCCGATAAATCAATGCAGAATCAACACTTATTATTTCACAAGGTAGATTTTCGCAAATTTTAATCGCAAGGTCTGTTTTCCCCGATGCAGTAGGCCCCATTAAAAATAACGCAGGTGGTAACAAATCTGGTGTATTGCCTACGTTTTCAGTCATATGTTTTCAACCAATCATCTATGTTTACTGATTGGCTTATTTGAGCAATATCATGTTCTAGATTCACCGATGTGTGAACAAAATTTTGCCATAGTTCTTGTATCTGGATAAGCGTCATCTCTTCATTTGAAACTATACAAGTTAACAAATGTTTTCTTACTTTCTTTGTTTCTTTTTCTAAACATCCCAGAATATCTTCTAAGCATCCTACCCATCGAAATTGCCTCAATCCTGCAGGTACTTTACGTAAAATGATTTTATTGGGTGTCCAGCCTATTTCTACACTGTTTTCTAAAAGAGGTTGATAGAGTGATTTTGCCCGTGCCAGTAAATCTGTATTGGCTTTTATAGAAATAGGCATTAACAAAGGCTGGCTCACTGGCATCGCATCCAAATAAAGTTTAGACATCACACTGAGATGAAGAACCGTAGTTTCGAGTAAATAAAAGTTTTGTCCAATGTTAAGCAGCATCTTTTTATCTGAAACCTGTAACCATTGCCCTGGCATTGCGATCGGTTGTTCACTTGATTTTACTGGTTTCGAAGAGGTCATCAATTGTTGATAGTTTTTTGAAGATTGATTGATAATTTGTGAAGAGTTGACTAAATGTTCAGCTTTGTCTTTATTTGCTAAAGTGCTCGAAGAGTTATATGGCTGGTTGCCATCGCCAGAATAACTAGATAACCGCTCATCAACACTGGTCTCAGATATCAGTCTTTGCAATGGCTGTATGTAGTCATGATTGGGCTGTATTTGCGGCAATACGCTTACCTCAGGGCTGGGTTGTTGCTGACCTTTTTCAAAATATTGATTGAGCGAATCTGTCAAAGCTCTGTATATAAAATCATGAACCAAACGGGCTTGATGAAATCTCACCTCATGTTTAGCTGGGTGCACATTTACATCGACTTGGTTCGGCTCAAGGGTCAAGTATAACACATAAGCTGGATGCAAATCGGCACCGATTAGGCCTTCAAACGCTTGACGGACTGCATGATTGATTAGCTTGTCGCGCATCATACGACCATTGACATAAAAATACTGAAAGTCACCTTGGCTTTTGGCTTGCTCTGGTTGAGCCAACCAACCCTTTAATTCAAACTGTTGATATTGGCTATTAAGTTCGATGCTTTGCTCAGCGAATTCTTTACCACAAATCGTACTAAGGCGCTTTTGTTCAGTGCTTTGAGCTTTTACTGCTGGGTATCTCCGCAGCAGCTTACCATTATGCTTAAGGCTAAAACTCACATCAAATCGACTCAGTGCTATACGTCTTACAACTTCATCAATATGTGTAAACTCAGTTTTTTCAGTGCGTAAAAACTTTCTCCTCGCGGGAGTATTGAAAAATAAATCGATTACATCAACACTAGTGCCATCTGGGTGTGCAACTGGATTTAGTTGTACTTGCATATCACGCCCTTCGCAATGTGCTTGCCAAGCTTGGCTCTGTTCCCCAGGTTTAGAACTTAAACTCAAGCGTGAAACTGAGCTAATACTGGCTAAAGCTTCACCACGAAAACCCAAACTACAGATCGCCTCTAAATCATCTAACTTGGTTATTTTACTTGTGGCATGGCGGCTTAAAGCTAGTGCAAGTTCCTCGTGGGGAATACCACTACCATTATCGCGGATTAAAATACGTTTATGTCCGCCCTTTTCTATATCAATTTCAATCGATGTAGCCCCGGAGTCTAGGCTATTTTCTACTATTTCCTTGACTACAGAAGCCGGGCGTTCGACCACTTCTCCAGCGGCTATTTGGTTGGCTAATCTTGCGGGGAGTATTTGAATCGGCAAAATAATGACCTTGGTGTAAATGCTAAATATAAAATGAAAAAATAAAAGAGTTAAGTGCTAGGGATCATCAAAACCTGCCCAATTTGTACTACATCGGTATTAAGATTATTCGCTTTTTTTAATGTACTAATTTGTACATTGTAACGTTGCGCCAGTAAAGATAATGATTCACCGCTACGTACTCTATGAGTGCGTTTTTCTTGTTTCCACTTAGCCCATAAAGAACCATCTGGGGGGGATCCTGTAAAATGTTGTCTTAACCCATTAAATACCGATTGCGCCAACCTCTGCCTATATTGAGACCAATTCAAATTTTTCTCTTCTTGAGGGTTAGAAATAAATCCAGTTTCTACCAAAATAGAAGGTATATCTGGCGAAGTTAAAACTGCAAGACTGGCTGCCTGAGGAATCTTTTTATGTAACTTTGTGACTTTACTCAGGTGTTTAATCATGTCTCGACTGACGTCGTAACTAGTCGTCAAAGAGTGATCCATAGACATATCAAGTAACGCTTGTGCCAAATAACGTTCATTCGCTGTATCTTGGATAATTTCAGCAGCACCACCCAATAATTCAGAGTGCCGCTCGGTCCTTTCCATCCAACGCCCTAATTCAGTGTTCGCTCTTTTCATAGACAACACCCACACAGAAGCCCCTCTAGGATGAGGTGTAGTAAAAGCATCTGCGTGTATTGACACAAACATATCAGCCTTATGTTTTCTGGCAAGTTGTGGCCGCTTATTTGGTGAAATATAATAATCACCAGTGCGTGTCATCACTGCTTTCATACCTTTTTCTTTATTAATCAGCGACTCTAATCGTTTAGCGATACCTAAAGTAATATTTTTTTCATAACTTCCACTGGGGCCAACTGAACCTGGGTCTTCTCCACCATGACCAGCATCAATAACAATGACTATATCTCTGTCTGTTGTGGATTTTGAATTTAACACAATTTGTGGTGTAGAAGAGTTTGGATCATTTAAATCAATTACCAGCCTATTCCCATAAGGAGCAGTGGGAGGTAACGCAAATATATTTTTTTCGAGTTTTTTGTTTAATTCAATGACGACACGAACTGATTGAGAGTTCTTGGCCGTGCTGTAACGTACTTTGTTGACTAACTTACTTTCATTCACGATCGTTGAGAAATCAAAGATCTTTGGCGTGTTTTCTATGTCGATGACTAATCGATATGGATTTTTTAGTGTGAAGTAAGTGTATTCGGGCGTATCAGATAAGTCGAAAACTAAGCGCGTGGTATCAGGGGAAGGCCAAATACGCAGTCCCTCGATAGTATTTTTAGCAAAACTTACAGTACTAAAACTCATCAGCGAAAAACTGATTAGTAGTACATTAAATTGTTTGAACCAAGACGTTTGCATTATTACTTTTCTAGTTTAATTGTTTAAGCAAATCCGAGCCCTTTGCAGACTTGGCCTGCATCGATAGAACACGACCTGTTTTTTTGTACTCAATACTAATGTGTAAATCCGCTGGTGCCAAGAGGCTAGCACCTTTGTCTGGCCATTCAATCAAACAAATACAATCAGGATCAAAATAATCACGAATACCCATATATTCTAATTCTTCAGGGTCAGATAAACGATACAAATCAAAGTGAAAGACTCGCCAGCCAGCTATTTCATAAGGTTCAACTAAGGTGTATGTAGGGCTTTTGACATTACCTTTATGTCCTAATTGTTGAATAAAACCTCGACTGAAAGTAGTTTTACCTGCACCTAAATCTCCTTCAAGATAAATCACCATACCTTGATGGCAATGTTGTGCCAATTTTCCAGCCAAAGCAACTGTGGCCTCTTCATCTGCTAATTCATAATGAACCGGCGACAATTCAGTTTTTTGGGTAATCAAAGAAATACTCATAATCCGTTAACAATGGCTCGTAAAGGTTGCAATAAATCTGAAGCAATCATACCACGTTGACCATATTGTATGGCAACTCTGTCTCCTGCTTCAGCATGGGCGCATACGCCATATACAGCGGCTTTTTGAGCAGTAAACCCTTGTGCTAAAAAAGCGCCAATAATGCCGGTTAATAAATCACCCATACCCGCTGTTGCCATACCAGGGTTACCACCTTTGCATACCCAACACTGTGGCCCTAAGAGTGAACCATCTGTTTGAATAATTGTACCAGCACCTTTTAATACGCAGGTAGCTATATACTTTTGAGCCATATCTTGACTGGCCAAATACCTATCGTCTTCAATTTTTGTAATGTTGCAGTTCAATAATCGACTCGCCTCCCCGGGATGAGGTGTCAATACTAATGCGGGTAGTTGGGTCAAAGTGTTCTGGATGTCCGCATCGATTGTCATAGATGACAGAATATTTAGTGCGTCAGCATCGATAACTAGTGGTTTAGGATGACGTTTTAGGTATGCCAATAAACAATAAAACTGCTGCTGCGCCCAATCATCTTGACCTAATCCCGGTCCGACGACCACACAACTACACCAGTCTAATGCTAACTCAAGTTCTCTATGAGTTAGCATTATTTCTGGACGACCAGCAGAGATAGTCAAGCTATTGGTCTCATGACAATATACTTTTACCAATCCTACTCCACTGCGTAAGGCAGATTCGGCAGTGAGTCGAATTGCACCAGCCATGCCTTGGTTTCCCCCTATACACAACAATTTGCCAAAAGAGCCTTTATTGCCATTAACAGGCCTAGCACTAAATGGTTGCAACATAGTCATGTCGACTAATTGCGCCTCGCTGCGTGCGATGCTAAAAAATTCCGTACCTACAGCCAAATCATTAAAAATGACCTTGCCACAATATTCTTTACCCATACCGCTGATTAATCCCGGTTTGATTGCAATAAAAGTGATGGTCACATTAGCATTGATACAAATAGGAAGCGCTTGCCCTGTATCAGCGTGCATTCCAGATGGTAAATCAATACTCAAAATTGGAGTATGTGATTGATTAATTTGTTCAATAACGGTTATAAATGTTAGTTTGACGTCGCCAGTTACTCCAGTACCTAACAATGTATCCACTATCACATCATATTGTGTATAGTCTCGTTCCCCAAATTTATGTGTTTCACCACCCAGTTTTTGCCATCCCATTTGCGCTTGTTTTGCATCATCAGCCAATTTTCTAGTGGGCTGTTCACACACGACCTCAACATTCATACCTTGCTGTTTAGCCAGTGTAGCTAGTACATAACCATCACCTGCATTATTTCCATTACCAGCAACAACTAAAATATTTTGTGTCTCAGGCCATTCGTTAATTAATAATTGAAACGCTGCTTTACCAGCTCGCTGCATTAATTCAAACATACTACATCCAGCCAACAGAGCTGCCTCAGGTTCCATTGTTCTGACTTGTTCTGAACTCACTATTTTATGTGCTAAACTCGCGTTCGCTTGCTCGGTTAACAGGTTTGTCAATGTCATTTCTTAACACCTCTGAATTACTATCTTTGGCTGAAAATATCAAGGCTTGGGGGAAAGTGCTAGGTTTTCAACAAGTAGGGATCTGTGATGTTGATCTCAAACAGCATGAATCTCATCTGCAAGCTTGGCTAGATAAAGGCTACGCAGGTGAAATGCATTATATGGCAGAGCATGGTATGAAAAGAGCCAGACCAGCAGAATTGTTGCCTGGTACGCTGAGAGTTATCAGTGTGAGAATGGATTACTTGCCTCCCAATGCAAAATTTGCCCATACCTTAAAAAACAAACAGCAAGCGTACATCAGCCGTTATGCACTTGGTCGAGATTATCACAAGTTGATGCGTAGTCGACTAAAAAAGCTAGGTGAAAAAATTAAGACTGAATGTTCAGAATTAAATTTCCGACCTTTTGTTGACTCAGCTCCAGTACTTGAACATGCCATTGCTGAAAAAGCCGGTATTGGCTGGACAGGTAAGCATTCACTTACTATCAATAAAGAAGCCGGTTCATGGTTTTTTTTGGGCGAGTTGTTTGTTGATATCCCCTTACCTGTTGATAAACCGGTGAAAGAAAACTGTGGTAGTTGCAACGCTTGTATGACTATTTGTCCCACCCAAGCAATAGTAGAACCCTATGTTGTGGATGCAAGACGTTGTATTTCATATCTGACGATTGAGCAAAAGGGCTCTATCCCTGAACAATACCGTTCATTGATTGGTAACCGTGTTTATGGATGTGATGATTGCCAACTTATCTGTCCTTGGAATCGCTATGCCAATATTACTGATGAAGCTGATTTTCATCCAAGGCAAAAATTGATGAGCCAAGAACTGATCGAGTTATTTGCTTGGGATGAGCAAACTTTTTTAAAAAATACCGAAGGTTCGGCGATAAGACGTATTGGCTTTGAACGTTGGCAACGCAATTTAGCGGTGGGTTTAGGTAACGCGCCTTACTCAATTAAAATCGTTAGTACTTTACAGGCCGCTTTAAGCCAATCAACAGATTTAGTTAAAGAGCATATTCAATGGGCCTTGATGCAGCACGAAAATAAAACGCCGCAGAATGAAAAATTGGATAGCCGATTAACTCGAAGGTTAGTGCGTAGCGTCGAAAAAGGATTAGTTAGGGACGCTTAGTTAGGGACGCTTAGTTAGAGTCGTGTGTTTAGCTCAAAATATGTATTTTTGATGCTAAGTTACAAGCGAACTTGTAAACGTTTAGAGAATTTTAATCTAGCCAACTCTAAACGTAATCTTTAACAATCCTGCTTACCGACGCATGAGAACACGAAAGCTGAATGTTTGACTCAATATGATCTGCTGGATAACCATACAAGCCAAAACGATTTCCACGACTATGACTAATAATGAGAGCAAAATTTGGATGAAAATCAATATCCCCACGAAAAGGGTCTAAAACAGGTATTTTGTATCTTGCCAGATGTAAAAGGCCTATTTTTCTGCCACTTTGAAATACTATCTTATCAAATATCGGTTTTTCAATAATGGCATAAACAGCAAACTTAGGGATCTGAACGGGTACACCCTGCCAGACCATTTGGATTATTTGTAGTTCCTTAGCCAACGATGATATTGACTTGGGTAATTCAAATGTTTTCATCATTTCCCCTGACATCAGCTCACGCTTATTAAAATATAACTTACTAAAAGAAAAAGTACATAAGCTGTTAAAAATTTAAATAGTAATCTTCGCAAAGAGCAATATATTCTTTGGAATAACTACCTAAATGGTCGTAAATACTCAGTAATTCACTGGTTTTTTTTTGATTAATGCGCCGAAACTCTAATAAAAGACGTATCACGTGTGTGTTGTGTTTTGATTGCACCTGAAGTTCCCGAGTACAATACAAACCTAGTGTTTTAGCACCCACTATGAATACCTTAGCCACATCTACTGGCAACACACAACAAAATCGGCCGCTAGAAGATAGGTGATTTGTCACTGCTCGTATAAGTGTTGCATGATCCAGCTCAGTGGTTTGCCGGGCATTGAATCTATTTTTGGCAGCACACGTTTTATTTGCAGTAATGTTGATCGAAAAATATGGTGGGTTACAGACAATCAAGTCATAACTTTTGCCACAAGCAAAATGTTGTAAGCTAGTATGATAAAATGTCAATCGCTGTGCCCAAGGGCAATCTTTAGCATTATCTGTCGCTTGCGAAATTGCGGCTGCGTCAATATCTAAACCATCTATTGTACAAACATTTTGTGCTTTTTGAGCCAACATAATGCCTAATAAACCACTACCGGTGCCTATATCTAATATACGTTGGGCATTTTTAGGTTGTACCCAACTCCCTAACATAATACTGTCAGTACCCACTTTCATGGCACAGGCATCGTGTTTAATTATGAATTGTTTGAATCTGAAGCTCACTTCAGAACACTTGTAAACGGATCATCTGAGCTGCCACATCAGCAACATGAACAGGCTTATACTTGCTCAATCCACCTAGCATAAATGGAGATAATAATGGGGTTAGCATGTTAGCTAATTTCTCGGCAGGCCGCATCTCCTCTCGTTCACCTAGTAACAAAGAGGGCCTGACAGCACAGGCATTATCCAACCCCGACATATTAATAATAGCATTCTCTAATTCACCTTTTACTCGTAAGTAAAAATTACTACTTTTTGCATTGGCGCCCACAGAAGAGATCCAAACAAAACTAATGGCGCGTTGCGCTCTGGCAAGTTGAGCAGCTATATGCACGTATTCGAAGTCTACTCTTCGGAAAGCACTTTTGTTACCCGCTTTTTTAATTGTTGTGCCTAAACAAACAAAGATATGCTGGGCACCAAAGTAACCTTGATAATCTTGCAAATTGTCGAAGTTAACCACTATAGGCTGTACTTTTGATGCATTTCCAGTAAAAAAGTCATTTGATAATGGTTTACGCACCAAGCAAGTGACTGTTTGGTAGCGACGGTCTCGGCAAAGTTGCTCGACCAAAGCTTTACCAACTAAACCTGTAGCACCTAAAACCAAAGCCGTTTTTAACATGTGTTACCTGCAATTTTAAGTGTAAGTAAAAACCTACAATTCGGTTAAAGGGGTTGCCCTTAAAATAATAATGCATCTTATCCTAATGGCGAGAACAAAGGCTAATAAGAAAAGTAGAATGAATAAGATCATCCAACCTGAGGAATTTTTTGGTATTTAGGAGTACTTTTTAGTTGCGCCCTGCAAGCTTAAAAAAGTGTCAATGACCTCTCTGATGGCAATTATCTAAACTTCACCCGATTAAAGCTTCCGCTTTCTATGCTTCGCACTTATATTGTCCTTAAACAAACATATGGTTGGCTAAGGTTTTTTGAATGCCTACCACAGTATCTTTACTCAGTTATTTTACGATTGGATTGTCTTGTCCAGATATCCAGATATCCAGATATCCAGATTTTAAGCTCTGCATCTAAATCAAAATGCCCGGCGGTTTCGATTTTAAATTGGGTAATAGCGCGGTAGGGAATCGAATGGAATGGAATGGTAATCGACTTTACGGCCGGTCATACCTTGTTTGTCGATTAGGATCAGGCGTTTGTTAGTAAATACATACATATCCCGTATAACTCTAAATACATTCTGAAGACTTTCAGTATCACCGATAATCGGAGCTCGTTCTTCGGCCACTTCACTGATATTAACATCAGACGCGTTGCCAAGTAGTGAATTAAGGAATCCCATTTTTGTACCTTCAAGATTTTTAGTCACTGATCAGCATAATTATTGATGCGAAAATTGCAACTACAGGATAAAGTATATTTTGCTTAAACATCCTAATGATGGTGATAAAAATATATGTCCAGTGTGACCTTTGCTGACGTGCAATCTGCCAAAAAACGTATTAGCCCTTTTATTAATAAAACCCCAGTGCTTGAATCTCAATTATTAAATAGTTGGTTAGGGCATAAGATAATGTTCAAGGCAGAATGTTTTCAAAAAACAGGTGCATTTAAAATACGCGGAGCACTAAATATGTTGCTTAAAGCTAAGGAAGATGGACGTCTGGGCACTCACGTAGTAGCCAGCAGCTCGGGTAATCATGCACAAGCGGTGGCATATGCAGCCAAAATTCTGGGTGTCAGTGCAACTATCTTTAGTGCACATAATGTGTCAAAGGTGAAAGCTGCAGCCACTTTGTATTATGGTGCAACCCTAGATTTAAGTGCGACCCGAAAAGAAGCTGATGAAAAGGTAGCAGAGGCAGCAAAAAAAGATGGTGTTTTATGGATGCCACCTTTTAACCATAACGACATTATAGCGGGCCAAGGAACTGCTACTCTTGAAGCTCTTGAGCAAACAGGCGAGGTAGATAGTGTGTTTGCGCCGGTTGGTGGTGGCGGGTTGGTATCCGGCTCACTGATTAGCACCAGAGCTTTATATCCAAATGCAAGTGTTATAGGAGCTGAACCTTTAATAGCTAATGATGCCGCACAATCTTTGCGTACTGGTGTTATTCAAACTTTACCAGAACAGCCGAATACTTTGGCTGACGGTGCTGCAACATTACAAGTTGGCGAAAAAACTTTTCCACATCTGCAGGCTCTAGACGGTTTTTATGAAGTGGATGAGATACAAATCGCTTATTGGACTCAGTGGCTACAACATCTTCTGAAAATCCATGTTGAGCCCACTTGTGCGATGAGCATGGGCGGGGTAGTTGAGTGGCTTAAATCACAAAGCTGTGAACAAACAGTATTAGTGATGTTATCTGGCGGCAATATTGATCAACAAAAAATGTCTAAAATATGGCACGACGATCATTTATATCAAGTACCTAGTTTGTTGCTTTAAAATAATTATTTTGGCTCATGATTCGCAGCTACCCATCTATTTATAAGGAAATCGAACGATTGAATGCTCAAATTAATCAACCAAACACATGTTTTGAATAATTGGAGTCAAAATCTACCAAATTTTGAGATTAGTATCCGATACAGTAATACGCAGTGCTAACACTACGGTCTATATAAAGACGTAAACCAAGCTTTATTGATAAACAAATAAGGTTAATTTTTAAGCTGTTATAGTCGTTTCATGTCGTTGGTTAATGCTCTAATAGATTGCCCTTAGGTTTAGATTATTTTAGAAGCTCAATTTTTTTAAATAATTTAAACGTCATCAAATTAAGATCTGCAGACTGACTCGGTTGCCACAAAATATGCTTTGCAAAGCTATTTTATCATTCAGACAGATTTATTAGTAAGCATCATTCTGCAAGTCTTGCATCAAATAAAAATCTAGGGCAAATTATGTAAAACGTTTATGTGGAGCATTTGTGAAAATAATATCTTTTTTCTGTTTGTTTTTTGTCAGCACAACGATACTGGCTGCATCTAGCCATATTGGCAATGTCAAAGGTTATACCCTCAATAATGCTGGGGAACTTGTTCATTTTTCAAATATGGTGTTTGACGGGGGGAAAGTTGTGGCCATCGGCGCAGAAGAGCTTCGCCAAAAATATCCCGATGCAAACTACATAGACGGTAAAAATAAAGTTTTATTACCGGGTCTAATTGATGCGCACGGTCATGTGATGGGGTTAGGTGAAACCTTATTACAGGTTGATTTGCGTGAAAGCAAATCGGCTTTAGATGCGGCAAAAATGGTACAGGCTTATGCCAAAACCCAACAAGATCTCGCTTGGATAATTGGGCGAGGCTGGAATCAAGTGCTTTGGCCAGATAAGGCTTATCCCACGGCTAGCTTGTTAGATGAGTATGTCAATGATAAGCCAGTGATGTTGTCAAGAGTAGACGGTCATGCGAGCTGGGTTAATACCAAAGCGCTTGAAATAGCTGGTATCACCAAAGATACACTTGACCCACCAGGCGGCAAAATTGTACGAGATACAAAAGGTAATCCTACAGGCGTTTTGATTGATAACGCTGAGAGCCTGTTACTCAAATACCTGCCTAAAACCTCTGATGCTAATTTGACTGCGCAATTAAATGCAGCAGGTAGGCACCTTCTTTCTAAGGGTATTACTAGTGTCCATGATGCAGGCATCGATTTTGCTGTGTATAACTACTATCAAAAACGTGTCACAGAACACTCACTACCTGTTCGAATTTATCCTATGATTGCAGCCACTTCTGCTCAGTTAGATCAATTGTTAAAAAATGGCTATGTGCAAGATCAGTATGACTGGTTATCAGTCAAAAGCGTTAAAGTATACGGTGACGGGGCACTAGGCAGTAGAGGTGCAGCTTTGTTACAGCCATATTCTGACGATCCAGATAACCGTGGTTTATTGGTTACTCGTGAACAAGACTTAAAGCCACTATTTGATCTGGTATTGGGCCATGGATTTCAACTCAACTTTCATGCGATCGGCGACAAAGCCAATCGTTTAGCCTTAGATCAGTTCGCTGATAGTTTTAAACGGATTGGGGGCAAATCACTGCGTAATAGAGTTGAACATGCTCAAGTTATAAATGTTGACGATATTCCTCGCTTTAAAACGCTGAATATTATTCCTGCCATGCAACCTACTCACGCCACTAGTGACATGAATATGGCACAAGATAGGATTGGTGCGGATAGACTAAAAGGCGCTTATGCTTGGCAAACATTTTTAAAACAAGGTTCGCCAGTGGCTTTTGGTTCTGATTTTCCGGTAGAACTTGCCAACCCATTCTTTGGTTTACATGCTGCTGTAACTAGACAAAACCGTCAAAATTCACCACCAGATGGCTGGATAGAGAGTGAAACGGTCACAGTCAAACAAGCCTTTCGAGGATTTACTCTAGATGCTGCTTACGCGGCACATCAAGAGCATATATTAGGAGGGCTAACGACTGGAAAATGGGCTGATTTTATTTTACTCGATCAAGATGTTTTTTCTATTGCGCCTCAAGATATTTGGAAAACTCGAGTATTAGAAACGTGGATCGCAGGTGAAAAGCGTTTCGAAATAAAACAAACTAATTAAATTATTGAAAAGCTATTGACCAAGGTTAACCAAACGCTGGTATTCTTTGAATAAAACACCGTTTGTGTTAATTTAAGGTTAGTTAAATGTAAATTGGTGATTTTAATATAGGGCTAGAATGACCAAGTAAGAAAATACGAAATAAGGTATTCGCGTTGTCAAATTTACCTACTGAACTTAAATCCCCAATTATTGATGAGTCAGTTATTCTTAAGCAATACAAGGTGTTGATAGATAAACTGATCCCATTACAGCATGAAAATAAACTTCTTGAGGGTTTAAATAAATTTTCTGGCACACTAACCAGTCGTGTTAGAAACATCATTAAAGAAGAAGTCATACGATTAACGGCCCCTAGCGACGCTTCCGCTGATAATTCAGAATTTGCTAGATTTCCAACACTGAAGTTTAAACACTTCGGTATTCCTATGAAACTAGATAAAGTGGGTCAAGGAATACTGTTGCGCGAAACCGGCCGCTTCGCTAACCGTTATACTGTGGGGGTGTTCGAATCTTTGATGAGCTCAGACTCCTATCAGTCTCAGTTTAAAAAAGAGCTGCAGGAGAAAATTGCTAAAGCTTTTAAGGTGGAGTCTCAATCATTTAAGGATATTGATTTTGCAGACGACTTAGCTATTCGGCCTAATTATACGGTGTCTTGTGTTGAATTTGAAAAAGGGAAACAATGCACACTTGCATCTTTGTCTCGGTTTGGGATCGTAGTGGTAACAAAACGTGCCCCAGTGATTGAATCTGAGTCCGAAAAAGATAACGTATTTATTTTTTATTTTCCCAAAGTGGCGGGCTTGAATAATAAAACGACACAGATAAAATTTGAAATGCTAGCGAGTAATTTCAACAAAAGCATGTCTGTTTTTGAAACACATTTCAATTTTGCAGAAGGAACATCTAAAAAACTGATCGAACGTTGGAACCAGTATATTGAAAACTCGGTTAATCAATTTCCGTTAGAGCGAGAACTGGAAATCGAACGGGTTTTACAAAATCTCGAACGGGATCGTATTCTCGCTAACAGTCCATGGATCCCGGTATTTTTATGTGAACAAGATGGTCATCTATGCCCAATTTATGAATTAAGTACTCCAAAAAATTCAGAATACAATGTAAATTTCAACGTCATTAAAAACTTACCTACCCAAAAAATATTTCAAAATTTAATTAAAGAACTATTGGTGAACAAAGAAACCTTTTTACTAAATGGTACGATTGTAGGTAAAAAGGCGAATATCAATGTTGCTGTAACCCACAGGCAATTAGCTAAAACGGGTCTAGTGAAACAATTTGTCGAATTGGCGACCCAATCAGAACAATTAAATGTGGTGCAGTTCCGGCTACAGCTGTTAGACGAAGCTCACAAAAAAATCGCTTTCGATATCCATGACCTTATTCCTAGCGAATTTCCAGAATTAAGTACCATCAGTCATGTGTTGTTTTGTAAAGACGTAACCAATTGGATTGGTAATCTAAAAATTAGTAAACCAGAGCCTTTTAAACCATTTCCCCGGGCAATCATTGATGATCAAACTCGCTGGCCCATAAAAGTGGTAATGGAATCTGCTGCAGATCGCCGTTCAGAAGCTCGATATCAAATGGATACGCCAGCTAAGGTTTCAATGGGGTTATTTAACCAATTTGATGCTGTCCTTAATGACCTTTCTAGCAATGGCATAAAACTAACCTTGGATAATCCAAGCATGCTCACGCTTGACGCTACTGTCAGGGTATCCATCAAAGAGCTTAGACTTCGTGGCAAAAAGTATGAGGTCATCCATTACAATGAAAGCACTGGGGTTTTAAGGTTAAAATTACCAATCGATGAAGTGCAAACTGAAGGGCAAAAATTCCTAAATTTATTCAGTCGTAATATTAAGTATTTTAATCAAAGAGATAACAGTATTAAGCAACGGAATATTCATCGCTTTCTTTGGGAATTGAGTATTCGTAATCAGCCATGTGCTGCGGTATTAATTACCAATAACAGATTTACTGTCGATAGGCTCAAGACTGTTTACCATAAAGAAGACTGTTTTGATTTAAAACCTTTTGATTCATTTGGCAACGAGGTGCTAATGGATGGTTTTTTTGCAGACAAAGATACGATGAGTCCTAAATCACAGTTGCTTGAAAACATGTTGCGAAACAATCTTCGTGACGCACATGTAGTCCACGTAGTTAGGTCTAGTGACCAACGTATTATTTTTGTCAAAGAAGATGAGTTTTTGTTTGGTAATGTGCGTAATCAGATCAGTGACTATGTAACCAAAAAAACAGCCGATGTCTGCGTGTCCCATCTCAGTGCAATGCGTTGCAACGAAAATAATACACCACTTACCGAAAAACGACTTGCACAGATCTCGAAAATTGATGTCGAGATATACCAAAAGCTTAAGAGTATGCAAAAGGGATATACACATGTGATGTATCTGACCAACGTGTCTATTTTTCACAACGTATTGCTTAGTTTTGGGGTATATCCCGAGTAAGGCATCAGATTTATTTATAAAATCATCAAGGTAACGTGTCGTGAGCATAACTTTTATATTGTCTGGAAAGAGCTGTCCAATATAGTTTTTTTCAATACAACCATGTGATTGGTCACGGTTGTAAGTCTCAATTATGACCTTGAACACAAACAAAGATGCGCCTCTGGCTAGTCGTTTTTAATAAGTTTACTCAAATACTTTTATAATCAATATTTTGGTTGACCCTTGACTGCGATGTTTGGGGCACACGACGATTCGACCGTGATGATAGTGTTTTACACGTTTATAGTATTGACTAGATGCTGCATATTGTTGCTTATCACTGAGTAGAAAAAATGATTTGAATGGCACTTTTATGACAGATTTAATAAAGCTTTAATCAGTCATGGGGTAAGCCATGTTTGGCCCTTCCCACGTATAAATTTCTTGGTGATTGCTAAACCAACTAATAATCAGTAGAACATGTTGTTTTGCTGATTATTAGTCACTCTGGTTTAGCCTCTCTGAATATTGTCCGGTATAAGTTACTGACCGTTATAAAGAGTATTAATCCACCTTTGTTCAGTGATAAAATTCCAAGCCCAGGACTTGTATTTTTCACCTAACCCCTGTGCCACTGCATCTTCAACACTTATGCCTTTGCTCTTCATTATTTTTACTTTGGCAGCAGTATCAATCATCATGTCTAGAGCTTTTTGGTAATCGGCTTTTGTGGCTAAATTTCCATGCCCAGGAATGATTTTTGTGTCCTCTTTAAGCATACCAATTAGTTTAGTGACATTATTAATATAGCCTTCCACCGTGCCGCCGCCATCTAAATCAATATATGGAAAACGTCCTTCAAAGAATAAGTCTCCTGGATGTAAAACATTGGCATTTTCAAACCATACAACGCTGTCACTGTCAGTGTGACCTGCGGGCATATGCATGACATTGATGGTATCGTCATTAAAATGAAAGGTCACACCTTGTTTAAAGGTAACAACAGGTAATTCTGCGTATGAATGATCTTCTTTTTCTACTAAACGTTTACGCACATTATCATGAGCAAATATAGTACTATCTTTCACTTCTTTGAAGTAGGCATTGGAGCCAGTGTGATCACCGTGATAGTGAGTATTCACAACGTATTTAATCTCTGCGTTTGAAATGTTGTTAATAGCGTCTGCTATTTTTTCAGCCAGCGGAGCATATTGGTCATCAATGATCAAGATACCTTCAGGACCAGCAGAAACGCCAATATTGCCACCCATGCCTTCTAACATATATACAGAACCACTCACCGGTTGACTGGTTATCTTTGCATCGGCCCACTTGTCTTGTGAAATAGCAGAATGAGTTGCAAAAATGGTGGTGATCGCAGTAACTAAAAGAATTTTTGAACACATAAATATTGTCCTTTGATTAAAATTAAGTAAATCCTAGACGTTTGCTACAACAGACTACAAACTATGAATTATACAAGACCGTTAAGATAACCCGCATGTTTCAATTTACAAAACGTATTAGCTTCATTTTTTTCGCGATCAGTCTGGCAACTGCTTTTTTTATCAACTTCAAGATCAGTCCGACTTGGGTTGAAACCCAATTACAATATCAAACATATGATAATGAATCAGGACAGTTGGTTTATCGCGCGAGCGCTAAAGAGAATGTGATAGAAAATCTTGTCCCTTATACTGAGTCTCCTCTTAGACAATCAATTTTGAATAACCAACAAAGTAAGCCTTCTTTATCACAGCAATGGGTGTACAAAAATAGTATTGATGACATTGTTTTACTCAAAGCCGATTTTCATTTTGGTATCTGGTCATTATTGCCTGCACTAGTAGCTGTTGTTTTATGTTTAATGACTCGTGAGCCTTTGGTTGCATTATTTGCCGGAATAGTAATTGGTGCAGTAATGTTAGGACGATTTGATATTACCCATGAGGTATTTATTCCTAATATAGGTACATCAAGCGCCGCATCTATTTTGATCTTATATTTATGGTTACTCGGAGGCTTAATGGGTATGTGGGCAAAAACAGGTGCGGCCAAAGCTTTTGCCGATCATATGAGTCAACATTATGTAAAAGGACCACGTTCAGCCAAGGTTGTCACTTGGTTTTTAGGCTTGGTGTTTTTTCAAGGAGGCACGATGAGTACAGTCTTGGTTGGCACAACGGTCAAACCCATCGCGGATAAAGCTGGGGTGAGTCACGAAGAGCTCAGTTACGTTGTTGACTCTACCGCTTCACCTATTGCGTCGATCATTGCATTTAACGCTTGGCCTGCTTATATACAAGCTTTTTTGTTCATTCCAGGGGTTGCATTTTTAGCGACAGAGAGTGACAGGATAGCCTTCTTTTTTGCGAGTATTCCTTTTAGTTTCTATGCGATATTTGCTGTTTTAGGCACTTTATTACTCAGTTTGAATATCACCACATTCAGTGGAGCACCACTTAAAAAAGCAATCAAACGAGTGACTGAGACAGGCGAATTAGATGCGCCTAACGCGTCACCCATTAGTGCTAAAGAGTTACACGAAAGCCAAGTTCCTGAAGGGTATACGGCTCATAGATTAGAGTTTATATTACCTTTGGTGAGTTTGATTATAATCGCTATTAGCTCATATTTTGTAACGGGTTCACCACAAATTCATTGGGCTTTCTCAGGTGCTCTGTTTTTATCTATTTTTATGGCGCTGGCAAAAGGAATGGCACTTAAACATGTGTTAGATGGATTTGGCAATGGCTTAAAAGGTGTCGTGGTAGCTTCTGTTATATTGATGTTTGCCCTTACAATAGGTGTGCTGAGCAAACAGTTGGGCGGCGGTATTTATTTGGTTGAATCTTTGGGGGAGTACATTCCGTTTTGGTGTTTACCTATAATTTTACAACTTATGACTATGGTTATCGCTTTCTCAACTGGCACCAGCTGGGGCACATACGCCATTGCTTTCCCCTTAGGTTTACCTTTGGCTTGGACCATTGCTCAGAGTCAAGGCTTGCACAACCCTGAATTGTTTATGATGGTCTGCTTTGCTACTATTTTAAATGGTAGTGTTTATGGTGATCAATGCTCACCTATCTCAGACACCACTATTTTGAGTTCTATGACAACAGGTTGCGACTTAATGGATCATGTGAAGTCGCAGATCGTACCAGCTACCTATGCAGCGCTCCTCGCTGGTTTTTTGTGGACTGCTACTGTTTTGCTTTTCGCTTAAGGGCGATATTTATTCGAGTTAGATATTCCTTGCCCGATTTGTTTTTGATGTTCTAGGTTGGAGTGAGTCGAACATCACGGGTTATGTATGGCCAATTATTTTTTAAAAAATAATTTATTCTTAAATTTAGCTTATCTAAGAGAAGTAAAATATGTAAAGCAAGTTGGGATGGTTCATACAATACTAAAAAAGTATTCAATATAGTGGTGTAAGGTTCAGGTCTGAAATTAATAGTATGACAATTATCTTATTATTTTAATACACACCTGCTCTTATTAGATAATGTTGGTGCTCAGCTTATATACTCAAATCTCAGCTTTGTTTCGCCATCAACCTGTACTGTTTCAATGAACATACTCAAAGGCCTAACCCATAGACTTCTTGCACCGTAAAGAGGGCGATAAACGACTAATTCAGTTTCATCTTCCGAATGTTTAGCTACACCAATCACTTCATATTCATTACCTTTATAATGTCTGTAACGTCCTATTTTTAATGACACAATTACTCCTCGCTGTTTAAGACTTGTTAATGCTATGTGGTATGTTGTTTTTGTCTGTTCTTTTGTGATGTAATTACTATCAATTGAACCGCAATGATCGCAAAGCTAGTAATCAATAATCCATGCCAATCAATTAGATTGAGAAATATACCAGCACTTAACGCCGCAGTTGCTTGACAACCAAATACCAAAAATTCACTCAAACCTTGGACTTTAAATCTTTCATTAGGTTGATAGCTTTGTGATAGTAAAACGGTACCGCCAACAAATAAAAAATTCCATCCAATGCCCAATAAAACCAACGCGCCCCAATAACTCACCCATTCGCTGCCTGTTAGTGCGATGAAGATAGTGGCGGTATAGGCTGTTAAGCCTAAGTAGATAATTTTTGTAGTACCTAACTTACTGATCAACCAACCACTAAATAGTGATGGAAAAAACATCGCAAAAATATGACTTTGGATCACCCATTTTGTATCTTGCAAAGAATAAGCCTCGTGCACATGCATATGCAATGGCGTGGCTGTCATGATAAAACTCATCAAAGCATAACCTACTACCGATGCGGAAACGGCAAGTATAAATACTGGCTGACGTGTTATGTCACTTAATTTTCGTCCGCTAAGCGAAGACTTCGCTGTAATAACGTGAGTGTTGTCAATTTGAGTAAATAGCAAGCTGCACAATAACAATAAAGCGGCGGTTAAATAAAATCCTCCGACAAAGTCTTGGTCCGAAAAAAATTGACCAAGAGTCACTAACTCCGGGCCCAAAATAGCGGCAACTAATCCGCCCAACAATACAGTGGAAGCAGCTTTAGGTATCAATTCAACGTTGACTGATTCCATGGCTGCAAATCGTATTTGTTGAATTGCAGACATCATCATACCTAATAAAAAAGCAGATAATACTAACCCCAAAAAGCTATTGTTGGCGATGCTTGCAGCGGCTAACAATGCCACCAGCGACCCCAGAACAGTTGACATAATAAAAACTGGTTTTCTTCCAAAATGTTGCATTAAACGTGTGACAGGTACAACACCACAAGCAGTGCCTACAATACTCATGGCTAAGGGGAGAGTTGACCATTTTGGCTCTGGTGTAAGTTGGGCACCTAAAACACCACCTGCAAGAACTAGCATAGTGCCTGCACTCAAAGCTAAAGCTTGGATTAAAGTTAATAACCAAACGTTATGGGGCATTTTTTGCAAAAATTAGTTTCCTTGTTATCTTAATGTAGAAATATTCGTGTTTAGTGTATCTATTTGTAGGATTTATTTCTCAGAAGATGAAAACAAAAAAGCTAACTGCCTTGTGTCTTCAGCTTCTGCTAAAGCAACATGAAGTCCCACCAATCTAATACCTCTATTAGCTCGGCGCGAAAGACCTTCGGATAATAGCTTTAGAAAGTACTGTTTATCTAATACCTGACATTTATGCTCAACGGTTGTTTGTTGGAAATCACTAAACTTGAGTTTTATGCCCTGGCTTTGAATGTTAGCTTGCGATTTGTTTAATCGTTGCTCTAATAAGGGGAAAAGGCTGTCAATCATTTTGACACATTCATCCCGTGAATGAATGTCCTCAGCCAAAGTTCTTTCTACCCCTACAGATTTACGTTGTCTGGCAAGGCTTAGGTTGCGGTCATCTAATCCATGGCTTCTATCCCAGATCACTGAACCAAACTTACCAAACCGTTTGATTAAGTCTTCGAAAGAAAACTGACGCACATCAGCACAGCTGTAAAGTCCTAAATTATGTAACTTAGCCAGCGTGACTTTGCCGACGCCAGGGATTTTCCCGAGGGGTAATGCAATCACAAAGTCATCTAATTTATCAGGCGTGATGACACAGATGCCATTGGGCTTATTTTCATCACTGGCAATTTTGGCAACAAATTTACAAGGGGCAACTCCTGCTGAAGCAGTGAGTTGAGTTTCTTCAAAGATAGTGCGTCTTATATCTTCGGCAATTAAGGTGGCGCTACCTGAGAACAAGGTACAATCAGATACATCTAAATAGGCCTCGTCCAATGAAAGGGGCTCTACTTTGTCTGTGTATCTGCTGAATATTTCGCGTATCTGATGGGATATATCGCTATATAAAGCCATCCTGCCTGGTGCTAGCACTAAATCAGGACAGAGCTTTAGTGCGTGAGCCGTAGCCATTGCTGAGCGCACGCCATATGTTCGAGCTTGGTAATTACAAGTCGATATAACACCTCGCCTATCAGTACTGCCGCCAATGGCAAGTGGCACATTCCGATACTCTGGGTTGTCGCGCATCTCAACGGCTGCATAATAACAATCCATATCAATGTGAATGATTTTACGCAAATAATAGGCCAAGAGGTGACTGTATATATAATCAGTATATTGCCGGAATGTTAAAATATATCAATATAAAAAACGCCAGAATAACTGACGTTTCTATTAGTTCTGATTTATTTGAATTCGATTATAGAATTTGGTCTTTTTTCCATTCATTTAATTTAGCTTCTCTAGCTTGTTCTTTTTCTAGTCGCATTTTCTTACGATCACAAGGTTCTGGACAATCACAAGCTTTAGCAATGCCTAAAGCGCCCAACCCCCCACAACTGCCAGCAATGGTTTTTTGTTGAAATATATAGCCTACTGACATGGCAACCACTACGACTATAAAAAATATAAATGCAAAAATAAAGGTACTCAAAACCTGTCTCCAATAAATCGGTATGAACGTGGTGTGGTTTTAATGAACAATGACATGTTGCTCAAATTGGGTACTAGTATACTCGGTAAAACCGTCCTTTTCTTTAGTAATTAGTAACACCGCAATACCGTATGATTCTGCCAATTTTAATGCCTTTTCTTTACCCATCACATTCAGTGCTGTTGCCAAACCATCGGCTGTCATAGAAGAAGCGTGAACCACTGTGACAGACACTAGATTATGTTTGATGGGGTAACCAGTGGTTGGGTTGATTAAGTGTGAATAGCGTACCCCATCCTGCTCATAGTAGTTACGATAGTCTCCTGATGTAGCAACTGCGTTGTCACCAACACTGATAATTCTTTGTATTGATCGTTGTTCTGTTTCGGGCTTTTCGATGGCAATCTTCCATGGCTCGCCCGAGGACTTTAGTCCCGCCAATCGCATCTCGCCACCTATTTCTACGAGGTAGTTACTTATATTCAATGTTTGTAAAAGTTCTGCAAGCTTGTCAACAGCGTAACCCTTAGCAATAGTTGATAAGTCTACATATAGGTCAGGTCGAGTTTTACTGGCCCAAGTTGTCCCAATTTTTAATTTATCTAAACCAATCTTTTGTCGTGTTGTGGTAATTAACTCTTCAGTTGGAATTTTTTCTGGTCGACTTTGTGGACCAAATCCCCAAAGATTGACTAAGGGTCCTACTGTCACATCTAATAATCCAGCACTCATAACACCTAAACGTTTTGCTTCGATTAACACATCCAAGGTTTGTGCTGACATGGGAAAAGGCTCAACGCTCCTCCATTGATTAAACCTGCTTAGTTCCGAACCTTTGATATAGGTCGACATTAATTGATTGATATTGATCAAAGCTTGGTCAATTTGTTGTTTTAATTTTTGCTTGTCTACTCCATCCACCGATACAAATTTTACATTATATGTGGTTCCCATTGTTGGGCCAGATATGTATGTTTCTTGGTTTTTAGGCGTTGTACAAGCCATCAGGATTGTAGTAATGATAACAATCAAAATTCTGATATTAAAAATTGTTTGCATACTTTATTTCGAGCCTATAGAAAAAGGGGCAATTAGCCCCTTCAAAAATTTGATGTTTATACTGCGTTGAGGTTATCCGCCGAAGTCATCTAACATGATGTTTTCGTCTTCCACACCTAATTCTTTCAGCATATTAATTACAGCCGCATTCATCATGGGTGGCCCACACATGTAGAACTCACAATCTTCAGGAGCAGGATGATCCTTCAGATAGTTTTTCAACAATACATTGTGGATAAACCCTGTGTCACCTTCCCAATTATCTTCAGGTTGAGGATCCGATAACGCCACGTGCCACTTAAAATTCTCGTTCTCTTTTTGCAACATATCAAAATCTTCTACGTAGAACATTTCGCGCAAAGAACGAGCACCGTACCAAAATGTAATTGGACGTGTGGTATTTATTCTGCGTAACTGGTCAAAG